>CABRLT010000146.1 GCA_902471785.1 uncultured Collinsella sp. | reverse complement strand
CGTACCAAAGTACGCTTCCCTCCTCTTTCACGTCACCTTGCTCGCTTAGGGGCGTTTTCGCTGACTTATGCTCAACCAGCGACGTTTGCGCGCTTGTCAAGAGATTAGCCGTTGGGAAAGTGTCCAAAAATCCCACGCTCGTTCCTTTTGGATTGCGTTGCCCGTGGCCGACAGCCGTGCGGCACCGGTCCGCGTGGCGGCGTATAATCGGCGGCAGATGACTTGGACGTTAGGAAATCATGACCGATAGCATGCAGCAGATGGCGCTCGACACGCTCGGCGCCTATTTTGGCTACACCTCGTTTCGCCCGGGGCAGGACCGCATGGTGGATGCGATTCTTGCCGGCCGCGATGCGCTCGGCGTTATGCCCACAGGCGCCGGCAAGTCCATTTGCTACCAGGTGCCTGCGCTTATGCTGCCCGGCATCACCTTTGTGGTGAGTCCGTTGCTGTCGCTTATGGAGGATCAGACCCGCGCGTTGCTCGCGGCGGGTGCGCGACCCAGCTATCTCAACTCCAGTCTTACTCCGGCCCAGCAAAATACCGTGCTCAAGCGCGCTCGCGAGGGTCGCTACCAGCTTATGTACGTGGCGCCCGAGCGCCTGCTCGAGCCGCGCTTTTTAGCCTTTGCGCAGGAGGCCGCGGGTTCCTCCGGCATTGGCGTGCCGCTCGTGGCCATTGACGAGGCACACTGTGTGAGCCAATGGGGCCAGGATTTCCGCCCCGCTTACCTGCAGATTCGCGAGTTCATCGATTCCCTGCCGCAGCGCCCTATCGTGGCGGCCTTTACCGCTACGGCGACTGAGCGCGTACGTGCGGACATTCAGCAGATGCTCGGCCTGCAAAACCCCGCGACGGTGGTGACGGGCTTCGATCGCAAGAATCTCTACTTTGGCTGCGAGGAGATGGGCGACAAGGCCAAGGCCGCGTGGGTGCGCGACTACGTGATTGCGCATTCGGGCGAGAGCGGCATCGTGTATTGCTCGACCCGTAAGACGGTCGATGCGCTGGCAGGTGAGCTTGCCGAGGCACTGGGTCCCAGCGGCATTCGCGTGGGCCGCTACCATGCCGGCATGGGCAACGACGCCCGCCGCCAAAGCCAGCGCGCCTTTATCGACGACGATATCCAGGTGATGGTTGCCACCAACGCCTTTGGCATGGGCATCGACAAGCCCAACGTGCGCTACGTGATCCACAACAACGTGCCCGAGAGCATCGAGGCCTACTACCAGGAGGCAGGTCGCGCCGGCCGCGATGGCGACCCGGCCAGCTGCCACCTGCTGTGGAACGGCAACGATTTTCGCATGCGCCGTTTTCTGATCGATCGCGGCGATGCTGCCGATGAGACGCTCGACGACGAGCAGCGCGCGTGGGCGCTCCAGAATCGATATCGTCTGCTCAGCCAGATGGAGGGCTACTGCAATACCACCGGCTGCCTGCGCGAATACATGCTGCGCTACTTTGGCGACGAGGCCGCGGCCGGTGCGGGCGCCACCGCCACGGACGAGGCCGAGGGCTGCGGCAACTGCAGCAACTGCCTTACGCAGTTCGAGGTCGAGGACGTCACCGATATGGCCCGCGCCGCCGTGCGCTATGTGGCCACGCGTCCCATGCGCTTTGGCAAGTCGCTGATCGCCGACGTGCTCCACGGCGGCAATACCGAGCGCATTCGCCAGATGCACTTGGACGAGGACTGCGGCTATGGTGAGCTGTCGAGCGAATCGGTCGGCCGCATTAAGGACATCATCGGCCAGCTGTGCGGCCGTGGCTACCTGGCCACCTCGCAGGGTCAGTATCCGGTGGTGGGCCTGGGCCCGCGCGCCGGCGAGGTCGAGGACGAGGCCTTTGCCTTTACCATTAAGCGCCGCGCGTCCAAGCGCAAGGCCTCAGCGCGCGCCCGTCGTGCGGTGGACCTGCTGCGCGAGGAAGCCGAGCTGGACCAGCGTCCGCGCGTGGGCGACGACGCCGAGCTGTTCGAGCGCCTGCGGGCACTCCGCAAGGAGATCTCGACCGAGCTCGAGATAGCGCCGTATATGGTCTTCTCCGACAAGGCCCTGCGCGGCATGTGCCGCCTGCGCCCGCAGACGCGCGACGAGCTTATCCAGGTCAACGGTATTGGTGAGAAAAAGGCCGACAGCTTTGGTGAGCAGTTTATGACGGCGATTGAAGAGTTTGAATCCGAGCACGCACGGGATGGAGCGTAAACTATGGCAACCGAGAGCAAAACAGAGCGTTCCGAGCGCGCCGAGGTGCCCGCCGTGCCGCTGTATCAGCAGGTTATGGACGACCTAAAGGGCGAGATCTCGCGCGGTGTGTATCCGACCGGCTCGCGCATTCCATCCGAGATGGAGCTCGCGAAGTCCTACGGCGTGGGGCGCATCACCGTGCGCCGCGCCATCGAGGAGCTGTCGCGCGCGGGGTATCTTAGCCGCCAGCAGGGGAGGGGTACCTTTGTGTGCGCTCCCAAGCTCAAGCGCAAGATTGTCCAGAAAGGCGATGTTCAGAGCTTTACCGATGGCTGCGTTGCAAACGATATGGTGCCGGGCGCGCGCCTGGTGTCGCGCACGGTGGTCGCGGCGACGCACGAGGATGCGGCATTCTTTGGCGTGGAGCCCGGCTGCGAGCTTATCGTGGTCGAGCGCGTGCGTACGGCCGACGGCGTCCCCGTCATGCTCGAGAACAACGCCTTTGTGCTTGCCGACCATCCGTATCTGCAAACACTGGCCGACGATGACCTTACCGACAATTCGATCTTTGCGCTTGTTGCCGAGCATTCGGGTCGTTCGCCGCTCAAATCCGATCCCTGCACGGTGGAGATTGCGCTTGCCGATGCTCAGGCGGCCCCGCTGCTCGAGGTTCCGATCGGCGAGCCGCTCTTCTACATGGAGGCGTACTTTACCGATTTTGATGAGCAGCCTCTGCTGCTCGGCCGCCAAAAGATCGTGGGATCGCGCTACGTGTTCGACATCTAACGTTCATAGATAGAACAACATAGAACAAATTTGCCGAAATGACTTTCCGAGCGATAGCTTGCGTGGTATAAATAGGACAACATAGAACGACCGCAGGTACGAGCTGTCGTCTAAAGTTGCCACACAAGGAGGAACATCAGTATGAACGCACATGATCTGGTTCAGGAAATCATAGAGCGCAAGGGCAAGATCGAGAACGTCTTTTGGATCGCCTGCGGCGGTTCGATGATCGACCTGATGCCGGCTAACGAGCTGCTCAAGCGCGAGGCCATCACGTTTACCTCGACGGTCTACACCGCGCGTGAGTTCTGCCTGATGGCCCCCAAGAGCCTCGGCGAGAAGTCGCTCGTCATCGCCTGCAGCCACAGCGGCAACACGCAGGAGGTCGTCGACGGCTGCGAGATGGCGCTGGCTGCCGGTGCCGAGGTCGTTGCCATGACCGACTGCGAGGGCTCCAAGATCGATAGCGGCAAGTGGACCACCTGGGTCTATCCGTGGGGCGAGGGCGTGCCGCAGTCCGAGGTCCCGCAGGGTATCGGCGCTCTGATCGCCGCCGAGCTGCTCGACCAGCAGGAGGGCTACGAGGCGCTCGCTGACATGTACGAGGGTCTTAAGCAGATGGACGCGCTGCTGCCTGCCGCCCGCGAGAAGGTCAACGCCGAGCTGGGCGCCCGCTTTGCCGAGCTCTGCCAGCAGCACAAGTTCTTCTACATCCTGGGTTCCGGCCCCAACTTTAGCCAGACCTACGCCATGGCCATCTGCTCGCTTATGGAGATGCAGTGGCAGCACTGCTGCTACATCCACTCCGGCGAGTACTTCCACGGCCCCTTCGAGGCCACCGAGCCCGGCGTGTTCTACTTTGTGCAGCTCGGCGCGGGCGAGTGCCGCCCCATGGAGGAGCGCGCGCTTGCGTTCCTCAACACGCACACCGACACGATCATGGTGCTCGACGCGCTCGAGTACGGCGTGGGCGAGGTACCTGCCAGCGTGCGTTCGTTCCTAGAGCCGATCTTCTTCTATGCGATGAGCTGCGAGCTGCGCGCCGCCCGCGGCAAGGTCTTCGACCACAGCCCCGAGTTCCGCCGCTACATGGGCGTCGAGCAGTACTAAGTAACGGGAATTATCTTTTTTTGGCGGGGTCTGCGCTGAGCGCGGGCCCCGTTTTGCGTTGTGGCGGCCGAATTTGTTCGGTTGGAAAAGTATTAGACCTAAATTTGCAAGCGTGCCGCATGAGTCAAAAAAGCGGGCC
>CABRLT010000145.1 GCA_902471785.1 uncultured Collinsella sp. | reverse complement strand
CGAGACCGGCGTGCTCCCGGTCGAGCGCGGCGGGACCGGTGACGCGACCGGCAACGCGCGTAGCGCTTCCCGCCTTCAGCGGGCGCGAAAGGTGACCCTGGAGGGAGCCGTGACGGGGTCCGCCTACTTCGACGGCTCTTCGGACGTGACGATCACCTGCGAGGGGCAGGGCGCCGCCGCGGGATTTCTCGCGGCCCACCCCGTGGGAAGCGTCTTCGAGAGCACGTCCGCCGTTAGCCCGGCGGGAAGCTACGGCGGTACGTGGAGGAGGGTGCCGAGCCTCGGCCCCTTCAGATGGGAAAGGACGGCATAGCATGGCCAAGACGAGCGGATACTCCCAACTTGTGTGCGACAGGTGCTCCAAGACCCTGTACGCGACCGAGAACGCCCCGGATGCCCAGAGCTGGCGCAGCGTGAAGAGATACACGGCGGACGGCACGGAGGTCTCTCGCCTGCTGTGCCCCGACTGCTACGACGGCTACAGGTCCATGGCATCCTCGCAGGACTCGGCCTTCGGCGATTTCATGGACAAGAGGGGTGAGTAGCGTGGCGTTCGACGGAGTCTTCGCCTTCCAGGGCAAGAACCACATCACCGCCTCGCAGCTCGGCCGCCTTGTGCAGGGCACCGCGGGCGACGGCCGCTACGTGCTGCCGACCCAGGACAGGCTCCAGGCCACGATGCAGACGGCCAACAAGGTGGTCATCGGCTCGGGCGACCTCGTCATGGACGGCCGCTACGTGACCAACGAGGCGGGTGCCGAGCTGACGGTCGAGTCGGGCACCTCGGGATACAACCGCAACGACATCGTGGCGCTGCGGTACTCGAAGGACGGCTCCACGGGCGTCGAGAGCTTCGAGCCCGTGGTGATCAAGGGCGCGCCCGTGACCGGGACCGCCGCCGACCCGGCGGTGGACGCGGGTGCCATCTCGGACGGCTCGTCCGAGGCGCTGATGCCTCTATGGCGCATCCCGATCAGGGGCCTCGCGCCCGGGACTCCGGAGCGCATCGCGACGGTCGGCAAGACCCTGACCGAGATCGGGGATTCCGTATCCCAGTTCAAAAGCGGCTACGTGATGAGGACCGTCGGCACCGGTTCCTTCGAGTTCTGCCGTGTAGGCGGAATCGTCGTCATGAACATGTACAACATCGCGGCCAATGTCTCCGGCTCGTGGGACACGAAGCTCGTCGGAACGGTGCCCGAGGGCTTCCGCCCGAAGAACCAGCTGCGCCAGCGGTGCCAGGTGGCCAACGTCGACAACAGCATGTCGAGCGGCCTGTGGGTCACGTCTGGCGGCGCGATGTACATCGCAAATTTCGGTGGAACGGGCCTGTCCGGCTCCTACGCCTTCTCCTGCACGGCCTGCTGGCCGGCGGCCTAGAAGGCGTAGGAGATGCGGCACCCCGCCGTGTAGCTGGTCTGCTAGCCGATAGCCCACGAGCATGTGCCCCTGTTTAAGGCTCCGGGCGTCGCGTTGGCGACCTTGAAGCCGACCGTGCCATCATTGCCGACAAAGCAATATGCGCAGACATTGAGCACGTAGCCGTCGTTGTTCGTCACGCACCCCGGCACGTAGATGTTGCCAGCGGGCCGCAGCTCATCCGGGATGCGCTTATCAACCTGCCAATAGTCGGCAGTCGGCTGGAGGACGCTCCAATTGAGCATGCAGGTGCGCCCGATGCGCTGCACGTAGATGTAAGACGGCTTGCCCGGTCCTCCGTATAGCACAATCGGGTCGCTCCGGGATACGGAATGCTAGAAACAGCAAAACATCACCGGGATAGTCTCGACGTCGCCCTTATAGGTCTGCACTATCATCCAACGCTGTTTCCCCTCTGCTGAAGGTATCGACGGGCGAATAAATCGCACGCCTGACAGTGGAAAGGCGAGCACGAAATTTCTTGCCTTGATTTCCGTATCGAACTCGTCGTAATAAAGCGAGCCGATCTGCTTGTTGGCAGAAAAGGTCACGTTGCGCAGGACACGGGATACGGAATGCTAAGCCAGGACGACCATATAATTCACCCTTATCGCATTGGACCAATGACGGTCGAAGGTGGCGTAAATGACACCTGAATCTTCAAGGTACGTACAGCCCTCAACGTGCACCGGAATGCCTCTACCATCCCCGTTCATCGCGAGCACGACATCAGTATTTTTGTCGAAGTCCCTGCCGAACAGCTTTCTGAACTCTTCGCGATAGAAGAGGATGCAGGAGCTGTCTGAACTCTGCAGCACTTTACTCCCTGTAAACAGCCGCGGTATGCGGGATACGGAATGCTATCCGTATATCGCGTCGATCGTCTCGGCATCGCCCGCGCCGAAAGCCAGCGCGCTGCCGAGACCGGACGTCCTGTATACGGCGAAGAGGGCTCCTCTGAAGGTCACCTGCTCGCCCGATACCGACGCCGTCGCGAATGCGGTCACGACCGAGTAGCCGTCTCCACCCGCCGCGCCCGCGACGACGTGCGACCCGTCTGAGGTCGGCATGACGCCGTAAGCGCCGTGCCCGAAGGCGACGGTCACCGCAGCGCGGCCTTTGAGGCCAGGGATGACGACCGTGCCGTTTTGCTTTATTCCCGGCGTCGCCAAGACGCGGGATACGGAATGCCCTACATCTCCATCGCCGCCGTGTACGACGCGCTCGCCCTTGCCACTACGGTCCTAAAGCTCTGCAGGTAGTGGCTCATGGCCGTATTGACCGTTGAGTGCCCAAGAGCAACGGCGATGTCCTCGATGGCGGCCCCGTGCTCGAGCGAGATGGTTGCCCAGCTGTGTCGCAGGCAGGTCATCGGCACATGCGGCAGGTCGAATCGCTTGCAGAACGCGCGGAACTTGCGGGCGACGGCGTTGGGGTCAAGCAGGCATAATCTGCCAGATCTGCGCGTCCCGCGAATGGCGCGCAGACGCTCCAATGCGAAGCGTGGGAGCCTGAGCCTGCGGTCGCTGAGCTTTGTCTTGCATCCCGTCTCGATCACCTCACCGCCCACGACATGCAACCCGCGTCGCACGTGCACCCAGCCGCTGCGCCAGTCGATGTCCTCGATGCGCACGGCGCAGGCCTCGCAGCGGCGAAGGCCAAGGGAGGCACCGAGCAGGACGGCGGCCTCGAAGGGCTGACCCACGATGCCCCGCAGCGTCTCGCGCTCTTGGTCGGCCGTGAGCGTCGGTCGGCGCACGGTGGGCTTCTTCGGCAGCTCCACGCCCTGCGTCACGTCCCAGATTCGCAGCTGATGGCGGCGCGGGACCCAGCGGTATATCTGACGGAATGTCTTATAGGCCTTCTCGGCGGCACCGGGCAGCGCGAATGAATCCATCCATTCCTGCATCTCCTCGAACGTGATCGTCTCGATCTCGCGCTTGCCCCATATCGGCATCAGGTGACACCTGACGGCACTCTCGTAGCCCTCGAGCGTGGTGGCCCGCAGACGCTTCCTCTTATCGGCCATGTATTCGGCGGCGGCTTCTGAAAACAGCATTCCAATCCTCTTTCCTGCGAGAAATCCCAGACGCGCCCTCGGGAATCCGGCATGCGGCGCTCTGGGATTTATACGCCGTTACCGCACGGCAAGACTCGTCATGAAGGAAAAACGCGACCAGATTGGAGCGCTACGTGGAAGAGGCCGCGAGAGGGGAGGGGCCTAGTGGTGGCACTTGTTGACACCATCGTCAACACGGCGGCATCAGGCATCGTCGCCGCTCTCGTCGCCTCCGCCGTGGCATCGCTCAAGGCGAAGGGCCGCGAGGTCGTCGAGCGCACCGAGCAAGAGAAGTCCATGGATGAGGCGGTCCGTGCCGGAATGCGCGCGCTCCTTTGGCGCGAGATCAAGAACATCCATGAACAGGCTATGGACGAGCACGGCCTGCGGGTCGCCGACAGGCGGCAACTGGAGAGCGTCTACGCCGCCTATCACGGGCTTGGCGGCAACGGCACGGGGACGCGCCTGTACACGGACGCGATGAACCAGCCCGTCATCGACTAGGAGGAGCAGTGACCTATATCAATCCAGAGAGTCATGACCCGGCGAAGCCCATGGGCGAAGAGCGTCTGATCATGGATGGTGCGCCGGAAAAGTACAGCGAGTAGGGAGTGCATATGACAGCAATTCAAGCAGCGTTGACCATCGCCACCGTCGTGGTCGTTCCGTATATCGTGCAGGCGATCAAGACCGAGGCGATGAGCGGGACGGCCGCGCGCTGGCTGGCCATCGCCGTCTCGGCGGCATGCGGCGCGCTGAC
>CABRLT010000144.1 GCA_902471785.1 uncultured Collinsella sp. | reverse complement strand
AGCTCGGGGTCGGCCTCGATCGACGTGACGCACGCCGCCTCCTGCAGCAGCGCAAGCGTGAGCGTACCAACGCCCGGACCGACCTCGAGCACGCGCTCATCGCCCGCAAGCTCGGAAAGCTCGCAAATGCGCTCAATTACATGGTTGTCGATCAGGAAGTTCTGGCCCAGGCGATGCTTGGTCGCAAGGCCAAACTCCTCTAGCAGCTCCCTGGTTGCCGTGGGGTTTGCCAAAGGCGAAGTTGTCATGGTTGCCTCCTTAACATGGTGGCTGCATCGTAAAGCAAAAGGGCATGGACCGTTGCGGCCATGCCCTTACATCTAAACAGCAAATTGCCGATATGGCGCGCAGCGACTTAGCCCAGACGCGGGAACAGCGGGTCGCCCTTCTCGACGGGCTGGCCGCCGGCAAGCAGGCCCCAAGCGCAAACGCCCTTAAGGTCGTCACTCGTGGCCTCGCCCTCGCAGGACAGACGGCGCAGAGCCTCGGCAGAAGTCTGGGGCATGAGCGGCATCAGCAGGTGGGCGGCGATGCGGATTGCCTCGAGCAGGTTGTAGATCACAAACGCCAGCTCGTCGGCCTTGGCCTCGTCCTTGGCAAGCGCCCAGGGCTCGGAATCCTCGATGTAGTGGTTGGCAGCGTGGATGAGCTCCATGACCTCGTCCTTGGCTCCGCCGTAATCAAGCGCATCCATCTTGGCCATGTAGCGCTCGACCAGGCCATCGGCAATCTTTGCCAGCGGGTTATCGAACGCGTCGAACGATGCGGGCTTGGCGGGCGCGCAACCGTCGAAGTACTTGCCGCTCATGTTGAGCGAACGCGAGATGAGGTTACCCCAGCTGTTGGCCAGGTCGGCGTTGTAGACCTGTTCCATGCGCTCAAAGCTGATAGCGCCATCGGTACCGGGTACCACGTCGGTCATGAAGTAATAGCGGTAGCCCTCGACACCCAACATGTCGATAACGTCCTGCGGAGCAATGGCGTTGCCGCGGCTCTTGGACATCTTCTCGGCCTTGCCGGTCTCGGCGTTGCGCACGGTCAGGAAGCCGTGGGCAAAAACGTGCTCGGGCAGGGCCTCGCCAATGGCCATAAGCATGGCAGGCCAAATGACGCAATGGAAGCGGATGATGTCCTTGCCCACGATGTGGAACTGCGCGGGCCAGCGGTAAGCCAGCTCGGCACGGGCCTCGTCGGTGTCGACACCGTAACCGACAGCCGTCATGTAGTTGAGCAGCGCGTCGAACCACACGTATGTCACGTGGCCCTCGTCAAACGGGACCTTGATGCCCCAGTCAAAGCTCGTACGGCTCACGGAAAGGTCGTTGAGGCCGCCCTCGACAAAGCTGCGAACCTCGTTCATGCGGAACGCAGGCTCGACAAAGTCGGGGTGCTCGTCATAGAGCTTGAGAAGCTTGTCCTGGAAGGCGGAAAGCTTAAAGAAGTAGGACTCCTCCTGGACGCGCTCAAGCGGACGGTGGCAGTCGGGGCATAGATGCTGGCCGACGCTGCCGTACTCCTCGTCGCCCTTCTGGACCTGCGTATCGGTGAAGTAGGTCTCGTCAGGCACGCAATACCAACCGTCGTAGCTGCCCTTATACAGATAGCCGGACTCCTTCATGCGCTCCCACAGGTACTGCACGGCATGATGCTGGCGCGGCTCGGTGGTGCGGATGAAGTCGTCGTTGGAGATCTCGAGCTTGCTCCAAAGCTCCTTGAAGTGCGGAGCCTGGCTGTCGGTCCACTCCTGCGGCGTCATGCCATGCTTGGCTGCGGCCTCGGCGACCTTCTCGCCGTGCTCGTCCATGCCGGTCAGGAACTTGACGTTATAGCCGGCGGAACGGCGATAGCGAGCCTGAACGTCGGCGATGATGGTGGAATAAGCCGTGCCCAGGTGCGGATCGGCGTTGACGTAGTAGATGGGCGTCGTGATAAAGAACGAAGGCTTGCTTTGATCCATGGGGTTTGTCCTCCAGAAAAACGTTGCATACAGGGGATGATTCTAGCGCAAGGGCTGGATATCCTCCATCTATTGCATATCGAGCACCATGGCATAGACATCGCGCTTGCGGCGCGAATACTTCTGAGACAGGCGCTTGGCCACCGCAGAGGCGGGCTCCCCCTCCTCGAGCGCGGTGCGGATATCCTCGCGCAGGGCATCGTCGGGATCCGCTACCGCAGCGCCAACCGGCGCGATGCCGGCCTCCTCGTCCTCGCTCGGCGGCGCGATGACCAGCGCAATCTCGCCCTTTACCTCGCCGCGAGCACGCAGCTCCTCGGCAAGCTGGTCAGCGGGCCCGCGCAAGACCTCCTCGTGCAGCTTGGTGAGTTCGCGGCAGACGGCAAGCTCACGCTGGGGAAAGACCTCCGCCACGGCCTCGAGCGTCGCCACGATGCGATGTGGAGACTCGTAGAAGATGAGTGCGCCGGGCACCACGGCAAGGCGCTGCAAACGGCGCACACGGTCGCCGTGCTTTCGGCCCAAAAAGCCCTCGAAGAAAAAATGCTCGCAGGGAATACCGGACGAAACGAGCGCCGTGACGCAAGCAGAGGGCCCGGGAATAACTTCGACGGGCACATCGGCCTCACGCGCCGCCTCGACCAGCGCCTGGCCGGGATCGGACACGCTCGGCATGCCGGCGTCCGAGGCAAAAGCGAGGGTCTCCCCCGCCAGCAGACGGTCGACCAGGCCGGCAGCGCGGCTAGCGATCACATTCTCGTCGCAACGGACAAGCGGCTTGGAAATACCCAGGTGCATCAGCAGCTTTGACGTCACACGCGTGTCTTCGCAGCAGATGGCATCAGCAGCGGCAAAGGCCTCGCCAACGCGCGGGGACAGGTCGCCTAGGTTGCCGATGGGCGTGCCGACCACATAGAGTTTGCCCGTATGGGCGCTGTTTTGCGTCATATCAACCTATTCAATCATGCCGCGCTCGAGCGTACCGAGCGCCGCGCGGGCGTCCCATGCTGCAATGCGCTTCTCGGTCTTCCACGTTTGGAAGAACCAACCGGCAGCCGGCGCAAACGAAGCCAGCTGGTTGGCGATAAACACGCGCTCGTAGGCATTGCGGCCCTCGGGCGTAACCGACGAGTTAGCAAAGATCGCCGCGCCCGACCATTCGCCCACCAGCACGGGGAACCCAGTCGAAATCGCCTCTTTAAGCTCGCGCTTGTTACGCGAAATCGCCGTCGTCAGCCCGCGGGGGCTCGTGATGTCGAGCGCATGCTCGTCGCGGTAATGGTACAGGTGAAGGTCCATGTAGACGTTCTTGTACTTGGCGCCGCGCATAAAATGCTTCCACTCGCTGGGATGCCCCGACGACGAGAAGACGACGATCTTATCCTCGGGCATATACGAACGGACGAGCTCGTAGGCATCGCGATAGAAATTGCGCAGGTAGTGAGCGGGAATGCCATCCGTCATGGTGAAGAGGCTCTTGCGAACGCTCATCTGCGGCGTGTCCAGCAGCTCAATGCCCAGCAGGCTCTCGGCCTCGCCATAGCGATCGGCCAAGCGCTCGAGCACGTCGAGTGCGACATGACGGCCGTTGGTGGACGAATGCCACTCGGCAACAGCCTCCGGCGTGGTGGGCAAATCGTTGGAATCGCCCTGGCCACCGGGCACGGTTGCCAGATCGAGCAGCACGCGGATGTCGTACTTGGCAGCCCACTCAATTGCGCGGTCGATGTAATCGACAACCGATATGTAGGAGGCATCGGACTCCTGTGAGCCAAAGGCATACCAGGGCACCGGCAGACGCACGGCATTGAGACCGATCTGCGCCATGCGACGAAAATCGTCCTCGCTCACAAACGTCTCGTAATGGCGGCGCATGCGCTCGTTATAGGCGGCGGTACCCATGGCCTCCTGTAGCTCGGCCGCGTTGGATGCACCGGTCGCCGCGTACAGCGACGGGGTCACCCAAGGCTCGGGAATAAACCAGCCAGAGAGATTAACGCCGAGTATCCTCTCCATCACTGCCCCCTTCGGATCATGCAGGTCGAACCCGCATCGTATTGCATAGGATAAGTATCGTTTTGAGTATACCCGCGTGTGCGGACAGGCGACCGAACGGTCTGTAAAGTGGCGCAAAAGCGGGAGGAATGTCTGAGCGGGCCCGAGATGGCGCGCCGAGATGTGCACGCACGTCGGAAGTAAGCGCCGGAAAGCGCGTCCCGTTTTTCGCAAAAGACTGGGATGCATTTTCCGCGGGTCCACATAAAAGAAAAGGACCCCTTTGCAGAGGTCCTAGTCAATTCAAGGTGGCGGGGAA
>CABRLT010000143.1 GCA_902471785.1 uncultured Collinsella sp. | reverse complement strand
GGGGGCCGGAGCCGGTTGTGGGGCGGCCTGCTGCTGCGCCTGGCCGGCAGCGAACAGCTGGCTGGCGTTCATGCCGCCCATGCCGCCTGCCATGCCCATGCCCATAAAGCCGGCCATCGCGCCGTTGGGGTTGGCTGCTGCCGCACGCATCGCGTCGCTCTGGGCGCTGGCGATATTGGCGGCCGCCATCGTGGGATCGCGCATGACCGCGGCCTTCTGCAGGTCCTTGATCATCTGCTCGTCTTCTTGCGAAGCGGCGATTGAGTTGACGCCAAAGCTCACGATCTCGACGCCACGCAGGTCGCGCCAGTCGGCGGAGAGGACCTCGTTGAGCGCGCGGGCGAGCTCGGTGGTGTGGCCGGGGATGGCGCTGTAGCGGATGCCCATCTCCGAGATCTTGGCAAAGGCGGGCTGCAGGGCGGTGAGCAGCTCGGACTTAAGCTGGCTATCGATCTTGTCGCGCGTGTAGCTATCGGTCACGTTGCCGCACACATTGGTGTAGAACAGCAGCGGGTTGGTGATGCGGTACGAATACTCGCCGTTGCAGCGCACGGAGATGTCGACGTCCAGGCCAATATTGTTGTCGACCACGCGGAAGGGCACGGGCGAGGCGGTGCCGTACTTGTTGCCGATGATTTCCTTGGTGTTGATGAAGTAGACGCGCTGGTCCTTGCCCGCGTCGCCGCCGAAGGTGAAGCGGCTGCCGATATTGGCGAAGGTCTCCTTGATGGAGTCGCCCAGGTTGCCGCTAAAGACGCTCGGCTCGCTGCCGGTATCGAAGACGAACTCGCCGGGTTCCAGCGCGACCTCGATGATCTTGCCGTTTTGCACCACGAGCATGCCCTGGCCGTCGTTGACGGCGATGACGGAGCCGTTGGAGATGACGTTGTCCTCGCCATGCGTGTTGGAGCTGCGGCCGCCGGTGCGCTTAACGCCCTTGCAGGCCAAGACGTCAGCGGGCATCGATTCGCAGTAGATAAATTCCTTCCACTGGTCGGCCATGACGCCGCCGGCAGCTCCCAATCCAGCTTTCAAGAGTCCCATGGTGATCTTCCTTTCTCGTCAAAGTCCGGGTGGTGTTGATCGGGTTACTTAGTCGTCCTTGTCGTCCTTCATGACAACGGTGGTCTCGGTGTGGCTGAAGGTGTCGTGCTTCTCGACCAGGTCGAGCTCGCCGCAGTACTCGTCGGCGTGAGTCGCCTCGTTGGCCGTCTTGAGCTGGCCTACCAGCAGCACGTCTCCGATGATCACGATGATCAGCGGCGCCACGATGTTAATGAGGATGCCCTCGATATCAAAGCTGAGGTAATCCGGATCGAAGGCGTATTCGCCCATAAAGAGAATCTGGGAGAGGATAAATCCGATCACAAAGAACAGCAGCGAGGCGATAATGAGCTTGGGCTTGGAGCAGGGGAGCTCGCCGACCATACGGCCGGTCTGGCCGTTCATGGCAAACAGATAGCTCTTGCCATTCCATGAGGTTGAGAGCATCCAGACGGGGAACAGCGCGTAGTCGCTGTCTTCCCAGGTGTAGTCGAGTTGCTTGCTCTCGACCGAGGCATCATCGTACTCGTCAATGACGGTCTCGCGCAGGGCCGAGATCGTGCTCTCTTCCATGCGGCGCTCGGCACGGGCCTTGCAAGTCTCGCAGTCCTCGTCGTAGCGGTTGGCGATGTAGCCGGGCATGTAGGCGACCGAGAACGGGCGCAACGCGTCGTAGTCAAACGGTTCGATGGCGTCCATGTGGCCGTCGGGCATCTTGGACGATCCGTCGACGGGCACGCGCTCAAACGAGATATTGCCCTTACGGTAGGCATCGTAGTGGTCGGTGGTCGTGACGGTGCGGTCGGATTCCTCGGTCACGGTCTCGTTGGTTGCGTCAAAGTGCACTTCGCCGTCCACGCGGGCGCCGTAGAGCCAAAACGGCACGTAGACGCCTTGGACTTCGTCGATGTGGTTGCCGGTGACAAAGCTCTTGGGCAGCAGGATCTTGCCCTTGTAGTGCTCCTTGAGCGCGGCCAAGACATCGTCGCGCCCGAGCTTAAACGGAATCACCAGGTCGGGGGAGAAGTCGCCCGAGAGCTGGCCGGGCGCCACGGCGGGATTGCCGCAGTATGGGCAGGTGGAGACGGCGACGGTGCCGTCCGAGATCAGCTCGGCGCCACACGACGAGCAGATATAGCCGGCGTTTTGGGCCAGTTCCTGCACCGCATCGTCGGATGCGGGCTTGGATGTTGCGGCCGCCGCATCGGCTTTGGCATCTGCCTTGTCCTGGCGCTCGCGATAGAGAGCCTCGACCTCTTCGACTTCAAAGCGCGAGTCGCAGTAGTCACAGACGAGCTTTTGCTCGGCGCTGGCAAAATGCAGCGGGCCGCCACACGCGGGGCACTGATAGTTAACGCTTTCGAAGGCCATGATCGGTCCTTTCCGTGCCGAGGGCTATGCGCCGATGGCGCCGCCGCAGTATTCGCAGCGCCCACTGGCATCGGGAATGGTGGTGGCGCCGCAGAAGGGGCAGGTCACCGCGGTCTTGGGGCCTTGGCGGCAACGACGCTATCGCGCGTCTCCTGACGCAGCTGCACCAGCGCGTCGCGGACTTCGGTTGCCTGACGCTTGGCCTCGCGGTACTCGATGGATCCGCGCTGCTCGATGGTGGAGTCGTTCACGCGCAGGTCGATCTCGGTAAAGTACGGCGTGTTGACGTGGAT
Source organism: uncultured Collinsella sp. (assembly GCA_902471785.1). Classification (GTDB taxonomy): domain Bacteria; phylum Actinomycetota; class Coriobacteriia; order Coriobacteriales; family Coriobacteriaceae; genus Collinsella. The sequence continues at coordinate 1,566 of CABRLT010000143.1, read as the reverse complement.
GGTCAGATTGAAGTCGTAATCCAGGTCGTAGCGCGGCGGGTCATAACTCTCACGCTCGCCGTCCTTGGTCTCGCGATAGATCTCGGTGCGGTGCTCGTCGATATCCATATCGCAACCGAGCACCTGCGAGAACTCGATGATGTCGGGGTTGGCGTCGCGCCAGCGCGTCTGCGAGGTAATGATCAGCAGGCCCGCGTCCTCGTCGAGCATAATATTGGTGCGCCCGGCTGAGAGCGTGCGCGTGGGGTTGAACGATGCCAGGCGCTCGGCGTTAGCCTCGCGATAGGCGAGTTGCTCGCGAATGTCGTCCGCGGTGCTAGAGCGATAACCGCCAAAGAAGGGAGAGAGCTTGCCGACGCATTCTTTGCACAGGTAGCCTTCGTTGATCTTGGTCTTACCTAGAAGTCCCAGCTCGGTACCGCAAATCGCGCACTCTTTCTTCTCGAACATCTTGTCAAAGAAGCCCATGGTTGCCTCCCATCAACAGGTAGCGTGTGTCACTTTTGATGATGGGGGAGTGCGCGATCTTTCACGATACCCAGACGGCTCAACGAGTCTCCACAACTGGGACATATGGCCCATTTTTGACTAGTCGCTGGGGACACTCTTCGGCCACTCATTGGGGACGTACGCTGCTGGGGCAGTTGGGGCAACGAGCCGATGATGTCGTGATGTGGGATGGACTGGCACTTGCTACCGACGATTTTGGTGGGGATTTTGCACCCGCATGTTCCGATTCCGCGCCCGTGGAGGCAGTGGAGTTCACGCCCGAAAAGACCGGTGCCGCCTCGCGTGTGGCCCTTATCAACTTCTTCTGGTCCTGGACACCAAATGACTAGCTAATCCTCCAATAAGTTGCGGTGGAATAGTCCCTAAATTAAAGTCAGGGGGCCCCAAACAGGAACTATTTCACCGCAACTGCTGAGGGGATAGACTGCGGCGGCGGCAGAGGCAACGGCAACGGCGTCGGCAGCTGCGGTAGCGGTAACGGCAGCTGGCGGGGTGTTTTCCGTCTGCTCGCTACAGCAGCTCGCCGTGGCGGGCAATGTAGCGGCGCTTTGCCAGCTGGGTGAGCGCGATATAGGCGGTAACGATGCCAATGAGCAGCCCAAAAAAGCTCGTGGGCAGCGTCATGAGGCCGAGCGCATCGGCGATGGGGCTTGCCGGCAGCCAGGTGACAAGCGCCAGGCCTAGCACGGTGAGAGCGCACAGTGCCGGCGCGGCGTGGTCACGTGGGCTCGGCAGATGCGGGGAGCGCAGCATGTGGACCACGAGTGTCTGCGACCACATGGACTCGACAAACCAGCCGCTCTGGAAGAGTGCAGCGAAGGTCGCCATACCCGCGACGTTGCCCGTCCCGGAGAGCTCGGACCAGCTTGCGCCCACGGTGGCGGGGCACACCACAAAGAAGAGCGCGGCGAAGGTCACGATGTCAAACAGCGAGCTCACGGGGCCCAGCTCGAGCATAAAGCCCTTGATGGACGCGGCGTCCCAGGCACGCGGGCGGGCAGTCCAGGCGTCATCGACGGTGTCCCACGGCAGCGCGATGCACACGATCTCGTAGAC
>CABRLT010000142.1 GCA_902471785.1 uncultured Collinsella sp. | reverse complement strand
TTTTAATCATTGGGGACGTTCTTAAACGACTAGGGCTATTCCACGGTGCCGTAGACGGCGCCCCAGCCGTGGGCGGCTAAGGCGGAGTTGAGCTGATCACAAAGTGACTGGCGGTCGTAATAGCCGGGCGGCAAAAGGTTCACGATCTCCATGAGATCGGGCGCCAGGTCCAAGATCTCGGCCTGCACGATCAGGTCCAGGCGGTCGATGGCGTGGCGATCGTAAAACAGTCCGTCGACCAGGCGCTGCAGGTCGCCGAATTCCTCGGCCCTAAACGATCCGTACTCCATAGTGCCTCCTTGGGCGCCCCACGCCGCCATGCGCGGCGATTCGTAATTCATTGCGATGAACTTAATCTATCACGGCTTCATACCGTTGCGGCGGTGGCGGTCTATACTTAGACGAACTGCAACGTACCGCTTCGCGAAAGGTCGCACCCATGCAGACGATCTACCAGAAGATGGAAACCACCGAACTCGATGCCGCCATCGAGGCGCTCAAAGCCGAGGTCGCCGAGGTCAAGGCCAAGGGCCTGGCGCTCGACATGGCCCGCGGCAAGCCGTCGCCCTCCCAGGTGGACATCTCTCGACCCATGCTCGATATCCTCAATGCCGATGCCGATCTGCACGACGGCAATGTCGACTGCTCCAACTACGGCTGCTTCGAGGGCATTCCCTCGGCTCGCAAGCTGGCAGGGGAGTTTTTGGGTTGCCCCGCCGAGCAGACGCTTGTGCTGGGTTCATCGAGCCTTTTGATTGAGCATGACATCGCCGGCATGTTCTGGCGCTGTGGCTCGTGCGGCAGCGAGCCCTGGGACGCCTACGAGGCCGCGCACGACGGCAAGAAGGTCAAGTTCCTGTGCCCCGTTCCCGGCTACGATCGCCACTTTGGCATCACCGCCGATCTGGGCATCGAGAACGTCCCCGTCGCGATGACTGACAACGGCCCCGACATGGACGAGGTCGAGCGCCTGGTTGCCGTCGACGACTCCATCAAGGGCATCTGGTGCGTTCCCAAGTATTCCAACCCCACGGGCATCACCTTTAGCGAGGACACCGTGCGTCGCCTGGTCGAGATGCCCACGGCCGCGCCCGATTTCCGCATCTTCTGGGACAACGCCTACTGCGTGCATGACCTGTACGACGAGACCGACGAACTCGCCAACATCTTTGACCTCGCTCGCGCGGCGGGCACCGAGGATCGCGTGGTGGCCTTTGCCTCGACGTCCAAGATCACCTTCCCGGGCGCCGGCATCGGCTTTATCGGTGCGAGCCCCGCGGTTATCGCCGAGTTCTCCAAGCGCCTGAAGGCCGGCCTCATCAGCGCCGACAAGCTCAACCAGCTGCGTCACGTACGCTTCCTTCCCACCATCGAGGTGGTCAAGGAGCACATGAAAAAGCACGCCGAGTTCCTACGTCCGCGCTTTGAGGCCGTCGAGCGCAAGCTCACCGAGGGCCTGGGCGACACGGGCTGCGCCACCTGGACGCATCCCCGCGGCGGCTACTTTGTGAGCTTCGATGGTCCCGAGGGCTCGGCTCAAAAGGTCGCCGCGCTTTGCGCCGACCTGGGCGTCAAGCTCACGCCGGCCGGTGCCACCTGGCCCTATGGCAAGGACCCGCGCGACACCAACATCCGCATCGCGCCGAGCTATCCCACGGTCGAGGACCTGGAGGCCGCTCTCGATGTGCTGGTGCTGGCCGTTAAGCTTGTCGCTGCCGAGCTTGCGCGTGCCGAGCGCGCCTAACGCGCGGCTTCCCGTACTATCCGCACTTTCGATACGTAAAGGAGCGTATACATGGATTTGGGTATTTCCACCAACCCCACGCCAGAGCTCTACACCATTAAGGTGACCGGTGAGATCGATATCTCTAACGCCGATAGCCTGCGCAATGCCATCGACCTGGCGCTCGAGCAGCCCACTGAGGCCGTTGAGCTCGATTTTGCCCAGGTGAGCTACATCGATTCGACGGGCATTGGCGTGCTCGTGGGCGCCGCGCACCACGCGGTCGACCACGGCAAGCGCTTTAGCTGCACCAATGTGCAGCCCCCGGTGATGCGCGTGGTTCAGCTGTTGGGTGTCGACCAGGAGATTTCGATCACTGCTGCATAATCTTTGCCCCCAAAAGGGCGTGCCGTTTGGCATATGTTTGTGATGCGCTCGGACGTTTTGGCGTCCGGGCGCTATACTTGATCGAATGAATAGACGAGTTCCGGCCGAATGGCGCGGTGCGGGCTCGACTCACATCGAGCCTTGGAGGTATGTGTGTTTGGTATTGGAGAGGGTGAGCTCGCGATCATCGTGGTCTTCGGCTTTTTGCTGTTTGGCCCGGATAAGCTCCCGCAGATGGGCCGCACGATCGGCCGTGCCATCCGTCAGTTCCGCGAGACGCAGGAAAAGATGACGGCCGTTGTTCAGTCCGAGATTATCGATCCGGTGAGCGAGGCCGCGTCGGCCCCGGTCAAGCCCAAGAAGGCTGCTGCGACCGACGACGATTCCGATGCGGACGAGGATGCCGCCGAGACGGCAGCGCCCGCCAAGAAGGAGACCTTTGCCGAGCGTCGCGCCCGCCTTGCTGCCGAGAAGGCCGCGAGTGAGGCTGCCGCCGAGGGCGAGGGTGCTGCTGAGGAGGCCGAGGGTGCAGAGCCTGCCGTTGCTGCTGATGCCGTCGAGCCCGAGTCTGCTGCAGAGCCCGAGCCCGAGCCCGAGCCGGCAGAGCCCACGACGGCTGACCTCTACGCCCGTCGTCCCCGCAAGCGCAAGGCCGTCGTTGACCAGCTCGCTCGCGAGCTCGAGGCCGAGGACGAAGCCGCTGCCGCCGACGCCCCGAAGGGAGGCGATGAGTAATGCCTATCGGACCTGCGCGTATGCCGCTCTTCGATCATTTGGGGGAACTCCGTCGCCGTCTGACCATCGTGGTCGTATCGGTGTTTGCCGCCGCTATCGTGCTGTATTTTGCCACGCCCGTGGTGCTCGATATCCTGGAAGACCCCATCCGCTCTTTTGTGCCGGACGGTAAGTTCTACATCACCACTACGCTCGGCGGCTTTGGTCTGCGCTTTTCGCTGGCCATCAAGATGGCCGTTGTCATGTGCACGCCCATGATCATCTGGCAGATCTTGGCGTTTTTCCTGCCGGCGCTTCGCCCCAACGAGCGCAAGTGGGTCGTGCCCACGGTGCTCGCCTCGACGGTGTTGTTCTTCCTGGGCGCCATTTTCTGCTATTTCATCATCATTCCTGCGGGCTTTGAGTGGCTCATCGGCGAGACCTCGGCCGTTGCCACGGCGCTGCCCGATCTGGAGAACTACGTCAACATGGAGCTGCTCTTTATGATCGGCTTTGGTGTGGCGTTTGAGCTGCCGCTCATCATCTTCTACCTGTCTGTTTTCCATATCGTGTCCTACGCGGCCTTCCGCAGCGCTTGGCGCTACGTGTACGTGGGCCTGCTCGTGGGTTCGGCTGTGATTACGCCCGACGGCTCGCCCGTTACGCTGGGTCTCATGTATGGCGCCCTGCTCTCGCTCTACGAGATTTCGCTCGCCATCGCCCGCGTGGTCATTACCGCGCGCGAGGGCAAGGAAGGCTTGTTTGTGAGCCGTCTGGACCTGTTCTCGGACGATGAGGACGACGAGGAGTAAATCGGTATGCACGAGGTTGGCATTGTCAACGGCATACTCGATACAGTGATTCGCGCGGCGCGTGGGGCGGGGGCCTCGCGCGCCGTTTTGGTAACGCTGCGTATCGGGGATATGACCGAAGTTGTGCGCGAGGCGCTCGACTTTGTGTGGGAGACATTTCGCGACGAGGACCCGCTCACGCGAGGCTGCGAGCTTGCCGTGGAGGAGGTCCATCCGCAAAGTGAATGCTTGGACTGCGGCGAGGTTTTCGACCACGATCGCTTCCACTGTCGCTGTCCCCAGTGTGGTGGCGCCAACGTGCGCCTACTGCACGGCCGCGAGCTCGATATCGCGAGTATCGAAATCGAAACCCCCGACGATTAGCCCGCTAGCCATCTAGTGATGGGGTATAAAGGGGCCAAAGTAAGGAGCGCTAAGTATGGCCGAGAAAACGATTGATATCGCGTCGCCGATCCTGTCGCGCAACGAGCGCCTGGCAGATCAGCTGCGTCAGCGATTTAATGAGGCAGGCACCTACGTGATCAATGTGCTGTCGAGCCCCGGCTCGGGTAAGACCACCACGATTCTGGGCACCAACGAGCGCCTGCGTGACAAGGCCGGCCTACGCTGTGCCGTCATCGAGGGCGATATCGCCTCGGATG
>CABRLT010000141.1 GCA_902471785.1 uncultured Collinsella sp. | reverse complement strand
TCAGCTCGTCGTGGTTGCCGCGCTCGATGATGCGGCCGTGGTCCAGGCAGATGATCGCGTCGGAGTTGCGCACGGTGCTCAGGCGGTGTGCGATGACAAACGTCGTGCGGCCCTCCATGAGCTTGTCCATGCCCGCCTGCACGATTGCCTCGGTGCGGGAGTCGATGGAGCTCGTGGCCTCGTCCAGAATCATCGCCGGCGGATCGGCGACGGCGGCGCGCGCAATCGAGATCAACTGGCGCTGGCCCTGCGACAGCTGCGCGCCGTTGCCGGTGAGCATGGTGTCGTAGCCGTCGGGCAGACGGGTGATAAAGTCGTCCGCTCCCGCGAGCTTGGCCGCCTTGATGCACTCCTCGTCGGTGGCGTCCAGGTTGCCGTAGCGGATGTTGTCCATCACGGTGCCGGTGAACAGGTTCACGTCCTGCAGCACCACGCCCAGCGAGCGACGCAGGTCGGACTTGCGAATCTTGTTGACGTTGATGCCGTCGTAGCGGATCTTGCCGTCGGCAATGTCGTAGAAGCGGTTGATGAGGTTGGTGATGGTCGTCTTACCGGCACCGGTGGCACCGACAAACGCGACCTTCTGGCCCGGCTTGGCATATACGGACACGCCGTGCAGCACCTCGTGGTCGGGCGTATAGCCAAAGTCCACGTTATCCATGACCAGGTCACCACGCAGCGGCACGTACTCGATCTCGCCGGTCGCGCGGTGCGGGTGCTTCCATGCCCACATGCCGGTGCGGTGGTCGGCTTCCTCGAGCTGCCAGGTCTCGGGGTTCACCTGTGCGTTGACGAGCGTCACGTAGCCCTCGTCGGCTTCGGGCTCCTCGTCGAGCAGCTCAAAGATGCGCTCGGCGCCGGCAAGGCCCATGACCACGGCGTTGATCTGCTGCGAGATCTGGCCGATCTGGCCGCAGAACTGCTTGGTCATGTTGAGGAACGGCACCACGACGGCGATGGAGAGCGCCATGCCCGAGAGGCTCAGGTTGGGCACGCCCAGCGCCAGGAAGATGCCGCCGGTCAGCGCGACCAGCACGTAGAGCAAGTCGCCCAGGTTCCCGAGGATCGGCATGAGGATGTTGGCGTACATGTTGGCCTTCTGCGAGACCTCGAAGAGCTTCTCGTTGCGCTCGTCAAAATCGGCCTCGGCAGCGGACTCGTGACAGAACGCCTTGACGACTTTCTGGCCGTTCATGACTTCCTCGATATGGCCCTCGACCACGCCGAGCTCGGTCTGCTGCGCGATAAAGAAGCGCGCGGAGTTGGAGCCGAGCAGCTTGGTCATAAAGGTCATAAAGGCGACGCCGGCAATGATGACCAGGCACATCCACACGCTGTAATACAGCATGATGAAGAACACGGTGACGATGACGATGATCGTCATGAGCAGGTTGGGCAGCGACTGGCTGATCATCTGACGAAGCGTGTCGATGTCGTTGGTGTAGTGGCTCATGATGTCGCCGCGCTGGTGCGTGTCGAAGTAGCGAATCGGCAGGTCCTGCATGCGGTTGAACATCTTTTCGCGCAGCTTCTCGAGCGAGCCCTGCGTGATGACGGCCATGGCGCGGTTCCAGAAGAGCGAGGAGACGACGCCCACGGCGTAGATGCAGCCGAGGGTGGTCACGAGCTTCAGAATCTTGGGCTGCGCGGCCGTCCAGTCGCCCGACTGCCACGATTCGCTAATGACCTGCAGCGCGCTCTGAAGAAACGTCGCGCCGATGGAGTTGATGATGGCGCAGAGCACAACGCCGGCGACGACGAGGGGCAAAAGCACCGGGTAGAAGCCAAAGAGCATCTTGATCAGGCGCGTCATGGTGCCGCCCTTGCGGTTGCGCGCGCGCTCGGCGGTAGCGGCCTTACTCATGTGCCTCGCCTCCTTCCTGGGTCTGAGCTTGCGGTGCGGATGCCTCGGTGTCGGCTGCGGCGGTCTCGCCCGCGTCCTCGCCTTCGGCACTCATCTTATTTTGCGAGGTAAAGGTCTCGCGGTAGATCTCGCTCGTCTTGAGCAGCTCATCGTGGTTGCCGATGTCCTTGATGCGGCCGCCCTCCATGACGATGATGCGGTCGGCGTCCTGCACGGAGCTGATGCGCTGGGCGATGATGAGCTTGGTCGTGTTGGGCAGATAGCTCGCCAGGCCCTCGCGGATCTTGGCGTCGGTCTTGGTGTCGACGGCGCTCGTGGAGTCGTCCAGGATCAAGATCTTGGGGCGACGCAGCAGGGCACGCGCGATGCACAGGCGCTGCTTCTGGCCGCCGGAAACGTTGGAGCCGCCCTGCTCGATCCAGGTGTCGTAGCCCTTGGGGAAGCCGTCGACAAACTCGTCGGCGCAGGCCAGATGTGCGGCCTCGCGGACTTCCTCGTCGGTGGCGTTCGGGTCGCCCCAGCGCAGGTTCTCGGCGATGGTGCCGCTAAACAGCACGTTTTTCTGCAGGACCATGGCTACCTGGTGGCGCAGCGCGTCCAGGTCGTAGTCGCGCACGTCCACGCCGCCGACGCGCACGGTGCCCTCCGTGACATCGTACAGACGGGCGATCAGGTTCACGAGCGTCGACTTGGCCGAGCCGGTGCCACCGATAATGCCGATGGTCTCGCCGCTCTTAATATGCAGGTCGATATCGTCGAGCGCCTGGCGGCGGGCATGCTCGGAATACTTAAAGCTCACGTGATCGAAGTCGATGGAGCCGTCGGCAACCTCGTGCACGGGCTCGGTCGGGTTAGCGATCGTGGGCTCGGCGGCCAACACCTCGGTAATGCGGTGCGCCGACTCATCTGCCATGGTCACCATGACAAAGATCATCGACAGCTGCATTAGGCTCATCAGAATCTGGAAGCCGTAGGTAAAGATGGAGGAGAGCTGGCCCACATCGAACAGGGTGCCCTGGCTCGTGATGATGAGCTTGGAGCCCAGGTAGATGATGACGACGAACGCGCCGTTGACGCAGATGTTCATCATGGGGTTGTTGAAGGCGAGCAACTTCTCGGCGCGGGTGAAGTCCATCTGGACGTCGCGCGCGGCGGTGGCGAACTTCTCCTTCTCGTAGTCCTGGCGCACGTAGCTCTTGACCACGCGCATGCCGGTGACGTTTTCCTCGACCGATTCGTTGAGCGCGTCGTACTTGCGGAACACGCGGGTAAAGATCGGGCGCACCTTATAGATGATAAAGAACAGGCCAAAGCCCAGCAGCGGAATGATGACCAGGTAGACCATGGCGACGCTGCCGCCCATGGCGTATGCCATGGTAAAGGCAAAGACCAGCACCAGCGGCGAGCGCACGGCGATGCGGATGAGCATCATAAAGGCCTGCTGCACGTTGTTGATGTCGGTGGTGAGGCGCGTGACGAGCGAGGAACTCGAGAACTCGTCGATGTTGGCGAAGCTGAACGTCTGGATCTTGTAGAACAGGTCGCGACGCAGGTTCTTGGCAAAGCCGCAGCTGGCATGGCTGCAGGTGATGCCCGCAGCGGCGCCAAAGGCGAGTGACGTCAGCGCGATGAGTACGAGAAGGCCGGCGGTGGGCAGCATCTCGGTAACGGCGGTGCCGTCCTTGATGGCGTCGATCATGTCGGCGGTGATAAACGGGATCATCATCTGGCAGATTACCTCGCCAAGCACCAGCAGCGGCGTGGCGATCGTGACCTTCATGTAATCGCGGATGCTGCCCATAAGGGTTTTAATCATCCAGTTCCTCCCAGGTTACGCGGATTTTCTCGAGCATCTCGGCGAGCTGTTCACGCTCGTCGTGGGTGAGGGCACTAAAGGCCTGCTCTCTAAAGCGAATGCGGGCTGCCTGCTCAACGCGGGCCTTTTCCCATCCCGCATCGGTCAGGCGGATGGTGAGCTGCCGACGGTCTTTGGGATTGCGACTGCGCTCGATAAGACCGCCCAGTTCGAGCTTGGACAGAATCTCGGAAAGGGACCCCGGCTTGAGGTCGAAGTGCATGCCGAGCTCCTGTTGGGACAGCTCGCCGGTCGGCTGCTTGGCGAGTAGGCAGACAATAGGCGCCTTGCCAGATATGCCGCCGCCGTGAAAATGCATGTAATGGCCGCAAAACCCCAGCCCATTGAGGATTCGCTTGGCGAGACGGTCTTTGTCGGACTGGGTCTCGGGCTCGTCTGCTGGCCGTGAGGGGTCGCCGCCGGGTTCATGCGGATAGGCGAGTGGTTCAACACGCATATCTAATCTTCGCTCCTTTCTTTAGTTAGGTAGTGAAATTGTTTTGTGCCTAACCAATTTAGGAGCGTGAGAAATCAATGTCAAGGTACCAAACTTATTAAGTTACGG
>CABRLT010000140.1 GCA_902471785.1 uncultured Collinsella sp. | reverse complement strand
CGCGGCTCCGAAGGAGCAGGACAAGGCGCCACACATGGTCGAGGACGTTCTGAAAACTAAGCCCGGCCCCCGCCGGACAGGTCCACCACTACTCGCAGAGCAGCTTGGCGATCTGGACGGCGTTGGCTGCCGCGCCCTTACGGATTTGGTCGCCGCAGCACCAGAAGGTGATACCGCGCGCGGCCTCGGGGTTCGAGATGTCGCGACGCACGCGGCCGACCCAAATCAGATCCTGGTCGGACGTATCCATCGGCATGGGGAAACGGTCGTGTGCATCCTCGGCAGCCATATCGTCAACCAGCTTGACGCCGGGAGCGGCAGCCAGCGCAGCACGAGCCTCCTCGACCGTAATATCGCGCTCAAACTCGAGCGTAATGCTCTCGGAGTGCGAACGCAGCACGGGCACGCGCACGCAGGTGCAGTTCACGCGCAGCTCGGGCAGATGCATGATCTTGCGGCCCTCGTTTTGCAGCTTCATCTCCTCGGAGGTAAAGCCCTCCTCCTTGACGCCGCCAATCTGCGGAATCAGGTTGCTCGCCAGCTGGGCGGCAAATGCGCGCGGCTCGGGAATCTCCTCGCCACGGCCCAGGGCGGCAAGCTGAGCCTCGAGCTCGGCCATGCCAGGAGCGCCGGCACCCGAAGCCGCCTGATACGTCGAGACGATCATGCGCTTCACGCCGGCGAGCTGATGCAGCGGCCACGTGGGAACCAGGCCGATGATGGTCGCGCAGTTGGGGTTGGCGATAAGGCCGTGATGCCACTTGATATCGTCGGCATTGATCTCGGGCACGACCAGCGGCACCTCGGGATCCATACGGAAAGCATGGCTGTTGTCGACCACGACGGCGCCGCGCTTGACGGCCTCGGGCAGCAGCTCCTTGGCGATATCGTCGCCGGCAGCGCCGAGTACGATGTCGCAGCCCTCAAAGGCCTCGGGGCAAGCCTCTTCAATCACGATCTGCTCGCCGCGGAACTCAACGGTCTTGCCCGCGGAGCGTGCACTTGCCAGCAGCTTGAGCTTGCCAACCGGGAACTCCTGCTCGTTGAGGCACTCGAGCATCTGGGTGCCCACGGCTCCCGTCGCGCCCAAAATAGCAACCGTGTACTGTTTCATGCTTCCCCCTTTAAAGGTTGTGGCTTTTGCCCGCACGCCGAGCAGGCCGATTATTGTTGCCAGTGTATACAAGAACGGGGCGGACACGAAACCCGCCCCGTCGAAACGAAACCGAAACGAAACGCCCCGCGCTAGATTTTTGGCACTTGTCCCAAAAATCTAACGGGATGGAAACTACTTGTGGAGCGCAGCCAGAGCGGGATCGACCGGCGCGGAAGCCTCCAGGTCGGAGACCTTCACAATGCCGTTCTCATCGGAGAAGGCACGGTAAATGGTCCGAATCGCCAGGTCGAAGTCCTTCTCCTCCACGCCAATGATGATGTTGATCTCGTCGCAGCTCTGCGAAATCATACGCACGCTCACGCCGGCCTGGCCGAGCATACCAAACAGATGGCCCGAGATACCTGCGCGGCCGCGCAGGTTACGGCCGACGGTCGCGATGAGCGCCAAGCCCTCGACAACCTCGATCTCGAGCGGCTCGACCTCCTGCTGAATGTCGCCCACGAGCGAGTACAGCGAGTCGTGCACATCCTTCTCCTGCACCACGGCGCCAAAGCGATCGACACCGGTGGGCATGTGCTCGACGGAAACGTCATAGCGCTCGAAGACCGAAAGTGCGCGGCGCATAAAGCCGACGCGAGGCTTGGTGCGGTCACGGGCGACGTTGATGGCGACAAAACCGCGCTTGCCGGTCACGCCGGTAATGATGGGCTCTGCCTCGCCCTCGTCAGCCGTCTCGCTAATGATGGTGCCGGGGTCCTGCGGCGCATTGGTGTTCTTGATGACCAGCGGAATACCAGCCTCGCGCACGGGGAACACGGCCTCCTCGTGCAGGACGCTCGCACCCATGTACGAAAGCTCGCGCAGCTCCTCGTAGGTAACGCGGGCGATGGGCTGAGCCTCGGGAACAATACGTGGGTCGGCAGAATAGAAGCCCGAGACGTCGGTCCAGTTCTCGTACAGGTCGGCGCCCAGGCACTTGGCCAGGATCGAGCCGGAAATATCGCCGCCGCCACGGTCGAGCAGCTTGATCTGGCCCTCACGCGTCGCGCCGTAGAAACCGGGCATAACAAAGCCGCCCTGCTGACCGTACTCCTGCACCAGCTCGGAAGTGCGGTTCATGCTGAGCGTACCGTCGTGATGGAACGCCACAACCGTCGCGGCGTCCAGGAACGGCAGGCCCAGGTACTCGGCCATCAGGCGAGCGGTGAAGTACTCGCCACGGCTCACGAGCTCCTCGGTAGAGTAGCCGCCCGAGCGGGCGCGCTCGGCAAAGGCCGCAAACTCCTCGCGGATGGGATAGGTGAGCTCCAGCTCGTCAGCGATATCAAAATAGCGCTGGCCAATGTCCTCGAGCAGTTCCTCGCACGAAACGTGATACTTAACGTGCGCGTTAACCAGGTAGAGCAGGTCGGTCACCTTGGTGTCGCCCTTAAAGCGGCGGCCGCAGGCAGAAACCACCACAAAACGGCGGGCAGGGTCGGCATCGACGATGGCCTTGATCTTCTTGAAGTGTTCGGCGTCGGCGACCGACGAGCCGCCAAACTTGGCAATCTTAATCATGGGCTTGAGGTTACCTTTCTAAAAGCCTCTGCAAACCTGTTTTGCGCGCTCTGATACCATGGTTTCACCGATTGGGACCAAGGCATCCGAGGAGCAGTGTTATATGGGAACTTATCATAGTACACGAGGACGCACTTTATCGTGCTCAAGTAAGGTGGCAATCCGCACCGGCATCGCTCCCGACGGGGGTTTGTTTGTCTCGGACGAGCTCGGCACCCAGCAGGTCGATATCAGCTCGCTTGCAGATAAATCGTACTTTGAAATCGCTCAAGATGTGTTGGGAATGTTACTGAATGATTACACGGCCGAAGAAATTTCGGCGTGTGTCGACGAGGCATACCGCGGCACGTTTGCGAGTGAGGAGGTTACGCCGCTCGTCAAACTCGACGCTGCGCCGGGCGCTGACGCCCCCCAGACCTATGTGATGGAGCTCTTTGGCGGCCCCACAAGCGCCTTCAAGGACGTCGCCCTGCAGATGCTCCCCCGTCTGATGGCCCGCACTTCCGCCAAGGACGGCGGCGCCGAGCGCATCATGATCGTCACCGCCACGTCGGGCGACACGGGCAAGGCCGCACTCGCCGGTTTTGCCGACGCTCCGGGCACGGGCATCACCGTCTTTTATCCCGAGGGCAAGGTTAGCCGCGTCCAGAACCTGCAGATGTCCACGCAGGAGGGCGATAACGTCGCCGTCTGCGGCATCCGCGGCAACTTTGACGACGCCCAGAGCGCCGTCAAGCGCATCTTTGCCGATAAGGAGCTTGCCGAGCGCCTGGAGGCCGCTGGCACCGTGCTTTCGAGCGCCAACTCCATCAACGTCGGCCGCCTGGTACCGCAGGTCGTCTACTACTTTGCCGCCTATGCGCAGCTGTTGCGCGCCGGCGCCATCGAGGCCGGCGACGCCGTGGAGTTCTGCGTACCGACCGGCAACTTTGGCGATATCCTGGCCGGCTACTATGCCAAGCGCATGGGTCTGCCCGTCGCTAAGCTCGTCGTGGCGAGCGACAAGAACAACGTGCTGGCTGACTTCCTGACTACCGGCGTCTACGACCGCAACCGCCCGTTCTTCACGACCATCTCGCCGTCGATGGACATCCTCATCAGCTCCAACCTGGAGCGTATGCTGTACTTCCTGTCCGATGGCGACTGCGAACTCGTTGCCGGCCTTATGGAGCAGCTGGCACAGACCGGTCGCTACGAGGTTCCCGCCGACCTGCTGGCAAAGATTCAGAGCGTCTTTGGCTGCGGTTGGGCCAGCGAGGACGAGGTCCGCGCTGCCATCAAGAGTTGCTGGGATGCGAACGGCTACGTGATCGACCCGCACACCGCTTGCGGTTATCACGTCTTCGAGCAGGTCGCTCCCGCCGAGGGCGCCAAGGCCCGCGTGCTGCTTTCGACCGCCAGCCCCTACAAGTTCCCGCGCGCCTGCTGCGACGCCCTGGGACTCGACGTTCCCGAGGATGATTTTGAGGCCATGCGCATACTCGAGCAGGCCACCAACACGGTTGCCCCGACCCAGCTCGCCGAGCTCGAGTCCAAACCCGTCCGCTTCGAAGACGTCTGTGACGTCGATGAGATGGCAAGCTACGTCGAGTCTGCAGCAAAAAAGATGGCAACCAACTAAACCCCTTATAAGGCGCCGGCGGAAG
>CABRLT010000139.1 GCA_902471785.1 uncultured Collinsella sp. | reverse complement strand
AGAAGGGTCTGTTGGGGCGCGAAAAAGAGGAGCAGACGTATCGCGTGACGGTGAGTGATGCGGGTTGGAAGTCGACCAAGGGCATTGACCACATGGTGCTCAAGGTCTTCTTTGCCGGTGCTAAGCCCGACGAGAACGGCGATCGCTCGCGCACGTTTGACGAGCTGCAGCACTACGTCAAGCAGCACGCTACGCCCGTGGGCGACAAGCTCGAGGACTATCAGAACACCGTTAAGGGCAAGTTGGCCGATAGCGAGTACGTTGCCTCGGACGGCATTGTCGCAATGGTGTTCTGCCTGGTTCTTGGTATTCTGATCGCCTTTGTTCCCATGGGATCCATTTTCTTTACCGACGGCGCACAGGCGAACATTATCGCCGCGGTTATCTCGGTGCCGATTGTGCTGGTGGGTATTGGCGTGGGCCTTACGTTCCGCCGCTTTACGCCGGAAGGTGCCGAGGTAGCGGCCCGTTGCAAGGCGCTCAAGCATTGGCTCGAGGACTTCACGCGCCTAAAGGAAGCCGTCCCGGGCGATCTGGTCCTGTGGAATAAACTTCTGGTGATGGGTGTGGCGCTGGGCGTTTCGAAGGAAGTCCTGCGTCAGCTTGCCGAGGCGGTGCCTCCCGAGGTGCGCGAGGCCGACGGTTTCTACGACAATTACCCCTGCTACTGGTGGTACTATCATCATTACGGCATCGATTCGCCGCTCGATTCGTTTAACGATGTGTATCACGAGAGCATCCGTGAGCTGGCTTCGAGTTCCGATAGCTCGGGCGGCGGCGGAGGCGGCGGCTTCTCGGGCGGCGGCGGTGGTGGCGTCGGCGGAGGCGGCGGCGGAACATTCTAGCGAGCGCTTGCTTTGGGGTGGATCTTACTGGGCGGTTGCCAGGGAAGATTCATCCCATTTTTGCGCATCGAAACGGGCCATACTTTCCGCTGCGGACCTTCGCGCAAGGGGCAGTGGGCAAAAAATGCCAAATATGAGTACTGTTGCCTAGCTTGTCACATTTATTTTTACAAAAAATGGACTCCTAACGATATTATTTCTCGTTAGGAGTCCATTTTATTGTACATTCGGGGAGATACGTTAGTTCATCCGGCGCGTCGAGATGCCTCAGAGACCCGAAAAAGCCGAATTGCGCTGCTACTAAAAAGGTAACAGTACTCATATTTGATGTTTTTTGTCCACAGCCATTTGCAGGCCCCCTATAGGGCGATGTCAACGAGGGCTTTGGCGGCCGTTTTGCTCAAGACTGTCCCCAGCGACTAGTCATTTAAGAACGTCCCCAATGACCCAACGACTAGGTAAGGAGTGTCCCGGGGTGCCGGCATAAAAGGAATGTCCCTAACTGCCAGGTTAATGACCAGGTATAGCTGCCAGGTTTAGGCTGTTAGGTCGAGTTCGTAGAGGAAGCTTTCGCGCGGCATGTCGTGACGGCGCTCTTCGCGGTTGGCGCGGTGCGTGGCCGTGCGCTTAAAGCCGTGCAGCTCGTAGAACTTCCACGAGCAGTTGGAGTCGGTGTACAGGTGCGCCCTCGTCGCTCCAAGCGAGGACAGGTGCGAGACCGCGGCATCGAGCAGAACCGTGCCAACGCCCAGGCCATGGACATCGCGATCCACGGCAAGCAGCGTGACCTCGTTGTCGTGCGGCAACGGGCTGCTCTCGAGCAGGCGGTTGTTGGTTCGGATGGTCGCCCGCACAAACGAGAGATACTCGGCGCAGGCATCAGGCTCCAGCTCACGCATCTGCGATAGCAGCGCGCGTTCGGTATCCATCCAATGCTCGTTGATAGTGACGCCGGAGTTCTGTCCCGCGCGTGCAAGTGCAATGCCGCGCGCCTCGCCGTCAATCACCGCAACCTGCGAAAACGTCGATGACGAAAGGCAATAGGCGAGGTCGCATGCGGCCTCAAGGCGGTTGTACTCATCGTTATCCGAATTGTTATGCCAAAGCTGCTGCAGAATCAGCGCGATGGCGTCGAAGTCTTCGGTATCAAACGGTCGGTAGAGAACCCGCGAGACCATGGTGCCTCTTTCTTTTGCGGATGCATATCGAGCACAGTTCTACCACGCCATTGGCATCTAATTATGGTGCCCCTGTGTTCCATGAACTCACCGTGCCCAGTGCCGTGCCCATCCCCTCCGCTCGCAAACTTTTTCTGCACATGCGCCCGTTGCGGGGTGCATCGATGCGCTCGATGCGCTACATTAAATCAGTATTTTCATTGCCGCTGCGCGAGCGCTGCAGATCGACGTATCACCGACTCACAGAGCACGGCGGCGTACCAGACAGGAGGACTGCATGGGATCTGATGTGAAGATCGCACGCGCGTTGATCTCGGTTACCGATAAGACGGGCGTCGTCGATTTCGCACGGACGCTGGTTGACGACTTTGGCGTCGAGATCATCTCTACGGGCGGCACGGCTCGTGCCATCGAGGACGCGGGCGTTCCCGTAACCCCCATCGAGGAGTTCACGGGCTACCCCGAGATGATGGACGGCCGCGTTAAGACCCTGCACCCCAAGGTTCACGGCGCGCTGCTGGCCCGCCGCGATTCCGAGCAGCACATGCAGGAGGCCGCTGAACACGGCATTAAGCTGATCGACCTGGTCGTCGTCAACCTGTACGAGTTTGAGAAGACCGTTGCCAACCCCGAGGTCACCTTCGCGGACGCTATCGAGCACATCGACATCGGTGGCCCCTCCATGCTGCGCTCTGCCGCCAAGAACGCCACGAGCGTTACCGTCATTTCCGACCCTGCCGACTATGATGCCGTCCTGGCCGAGATGCACGAGACCGGTGGCTGCACCACGCTTTCCACCCGTCGTCGCCTGCAGGTGAAGGTCTACCAGACCACCGCCGCCTACGACACGGCTATCTCCCGTTGGCTTGCCGCCCAGGCAAGCGACGTGGCGGATACCTCTGCCAAGCTCGAGATCTCGTTGGAGAAGGTCGACGACCTGCGCTATGGCGAGAATCCTCAGCAGAAGGCTACGGTCTACCGCTTTGCCGAGGGCTGCGAGAACACCGCGAGCTCGCAGTTCCCGCTCGTTGGCTCCGAGCAGATCCAGGGCAAGCCGCTCAGCTACAACAACTATCTGGATGCCGATGCCGCTTGGAACCTGGTCCGCGAGTTCGATGAGCCGGCCTGCGTGATCCTCAAGCACCAGAACCCTTGCGGTTCCGCCGTTGCCGAGGACATTACGGCTGCCTACGATCGCGCCTTCGCCTGCGATCCCAAGAGCGCCTTTGGCGGCATCATCGCCTGCAACCGCGAGGTTCCCTATGAGCTGGTCGAGCACTTTGCCGATCAGAACAAGCAGTTCGTCGAGGTCATCATCGCCCCGAGCTACACCGACGAGGCGCTCGAGCGCATGGCCAAGCGCCCCAACCTGCGCGTGCTGGCCACCGGCGGCGTGGACCACGGCGCCCAGGTGGAGCTGCGCTCCATCGACGGCGGCATGCTGGTGCAGGAAGTCGATCATGTGACCGAGGATCCCGCGACCTTTACGTTCCCCACCGACCGCAAGCCCACCGACGCCGAGATGGCCGAGCTCGAGTTTGCCTGGAAGGTCTGCAAGGGCGTTAAGTCCAATGCCATCCTGGTTTCCAAGGGCAAGGCCGGTATTGGCATGGGCCCGGGTCAGCCTAACCGCGTTGACTCTGCGCTGCTTGCCTGCGAGCGCGCCGAGGACTTCTGCGAGCGCGAGGGCGTGGAGAAGGGCGGCTTTGCCTGTGCAAGCGACGCGTTCTTCCCGTTCCGCGACAATGTCGACGTGCTTGCTGCACACGGCGTGACCTGCATCATTCAGCCCGGCGGCTCCAAGCGCGACGACGAGAGCATCCAGGCTTGCAACGAGCATGGTATTGCGATGGTCTTTACCGGCGCCAGGCATTTCCGCCACTAAGTTCCGCCTTGGGACAAAATAATCTCTGCAAAAGACGGTCGCTCCGTTTGGAGGGCCGTCTTTTTGGTATAAGAGGACGGAATGACTAACACGAAAGGTATGACCATGCCCCAGATTGATGATGCCGAGCTGTTTGGCAATGCCGAGGATCAGCGTGCGTACGAGGACTTTTGCGCCAATCAGGAGGCGGTCGAGAAGTTTACGCTCGACAAGCCCGCGCTTATCTGCCGCTGGCGCATGTCCAACAAAAAGGTGCCCATGCTCAACCGCCACATTCGTGCGCTGTCCGAGCGCTTGGTGCAGGGCGAGCCGCTTACCTATAACATGCTCAGTTGGGCCAAGCAGCACGTTGAGTGGTCGCTTGCCGAGGGCGATTACACTGCGCACGACGGCGTACTCATGCTGGTGATCGACGTTAACGGCAACGCCGCCATGACGGTGGGGGAGTACGAGCCGCTCGCC
>CABRLT010000138.1 GCA_902471785.1 uncultured Collinsella sp. | reverse complement strand
TTGGCCTGCTCCTGGCCATCGAGGGCCTCGGCCTTCTGATGCACGGCGTCGAGCGCCTTGATGGAGTCGTTAATGGTGGTGATACCGTTGCAGAGCTTGTTGAGCGTGTTCTGCTCGCACTGCATGGCGGCCTCAGCACCGGCGGCACGAATAGTCTCAAGGCCCTTAGCGACCTTGGTGGCATAGGCGGTAATGACCGGGCGATAGGTACGACGCGCCTCGCGAACCATCGTGGTAGCCTCGATGTTCATGAGCTTGTTGTACTTCTCGAGCTTGCAATCGTAGCGGCACTGAGCCTCGGCCTTGGTCAGGACGCCCGTCTCCTCAAAGAGCGCAATGGCCTTATCGGAAACAAAGGCGGGCAGGGCGTCGGCCGTGGTCTTGTTGTTGGCAAGGCCGCGCTTCTTGGCCTCGACGGGCCACTCATCGGAGTAGCCGTCACCGGAGAACAGGATGCGCTGGTGATCGGTCAGCACCTTCTTGCAGTACTCGAGCGCGGCGTCCTGGAACTCATCCTCGGGCGTACCCTCAAGCGCGTCGGCGAAGGACTTGAGCGACTTGGCCACGGCGGCATCGAGCACCAGGTTGGAGTCGGAGACGTTCTGCTCGGAGCCGCAGGCACGGAACTCGAACTTGTTGCCGGTGAAGGCGAACGGGGAGGTGCGGTTGCGGTCGGTGTTGTCCTGCATCAGCTTGGGCAGGGTATCGGCGCCCAGGTCGAGCACGCCGCGCGTGGCATGGACGGAAGCCTTGCCATCGATGATCTTCTCGACGACCTCGGTAAGCTGGTCGCCCAGGAAGATGGACATAATCGCCGGAGGAGCCTCGTTGGCACCCAGACGATGGTCGTTGCCGGCCGAGGCAACGGAGGCACGCAGGAGCTCCTGATAGTTATCGACGGCCTCGATCACCGCGGTGAGGAAGACGATGAACTGCAGGTTGTCGAGCGGGGTGTCGCCCGGATCGAGCAGATTCTCGGACTCGGTGCCAAGCGACCAGTTGTTGTGCTTGCCCGAACCGTTGATGCCCTCGAAGGGCTTCTCGTGCAGCAGGCAGACCAAGTCGTGGCGGGAGGCGATGAGCTTCATCTTCTCCATCATGACCAGATTCTGGTCGATGGCCTCGTTGACCTCGCCATAGACCGGTGCGAGCTCATGCTGGCAGGGAGCAACCTCGTTGTGCTTGGTCTTGGCGGGAATGCCGAGCGCCCACAGCTCATCGTCCAGGTCCTTCATGTAGGCCGAGACGGTGGGGCGGATAGCGCCAAAGTAGTGCTCCTCGAGCTCCTGGCCCTTGCAGGGAGCGGCACCAAAGAGGGTGCGGCCGGTGATGACCAGGTCCTTGCGCTTGCGGTAAGCGTCCTTCTTGATCAGGAAGTACTCCTGCTCGTCGCCCACGGAAGGAACGACCTTCTTGGGGGTCTTACCGAACAGCGCCAAAACGCGCTTAGACTCACGCGAGAGCGCGGTCATGGAACGCAGCAGCGGGGTCTTCTTGTCCAGGGCCTCGCCCGTGTAGGAGCAGAAAGCCGTGGGGATGCACAGGACATCGTCCTTGATAAAGGCGGGGCTAGTGGGGTCCCAAGCGGTGTAGCCACGGGCCTCGAAGGTAGCACGCAGGCCGCCGTTGGGGAAGCTCGAGGCATCGGGCTCGCCCTGGATGAGGTTCTTGCCCGTAAACTTGGTAATGGCGGTGCCGTCGTGGTTGGGCTCCAGGAAGCTGTCGTGCTTCTCGGAAGTAATGCCCGAAAGCGGCTGGAACCAGTGCGCGTAGTGCGTCGCGCCCTTGGAGATGGCCCAGACCTTCATGGCATGGGCAACGGCGTTGGCCACATCCAGGTCGAGCGGCTCACCGCCCTCGAGGGTTGCAGCAAGGCGCTTCCAAATGTCCTTGGGGAGGTAGTCCTTCATGACTTCCTCAGAGAACACCATGGTCCCGAAGCGGTCAGTAAGTTCGGCCATACGGAACTCCCTTCGTATCGGCACCGCGTGAGAAGCGGTGTTGATTACTAACGAACGAGTCATAGCTTAGACTCGCCGTGTTTCCGCGACATTACCGTTATGTTGCTGTCGCGAAACCAATCAATGAGGTTACCCTATCGAGGCGGCGTTGCCACCCTCAACAGCCAATCAACTGCATAAATTGCAGACCTCTCCCCATGGTTTACGGGTAGCTCATTTGCCACGGGCTATAAAGACTGGTATTTGATGCGAAATACCAGTCTTTATAGCCCGTGCCTAGATTAGCCGCTCTGTTATAGAGAAAGCCGATAGCAAGGCATCTTTGATTGGTATCCTCAAATAGCGAGTGAAACTCCACCGTGGCACAGTGGTGCTGTAGAATCCTTACAACACATCACACTATTACGTATCTAGAGGAGCACGATATGCGCGTCGACGAGGTTTTTAAGCAGGCAGCATCCCAGGGCACCGCGCCCATTTCGTTTGAGATGTTCCCGCCCAAGGGCGAGCTCACCCTCGACACGGCTCGCGAAGTGGCAGGCAATCTGTGCAAGCTTTCGCCGAGCTTTGTCTCGGTCACCTGCTCGGCCGGCGGCTCAGGCAACGGTACCGCCACCGCCCCCATCGCGCATATGATTACGAGCGAATTCGACACGCCCTCGGTGGCACACCTTACCTGCGTGGGCCGGTCGCACGCCGATATCGCCGCCAAGATCGACGAGTATCGCACCGCCGGCGTGGAAAACATCCTGGCCCTGCGTGGCGATCTCCCTGCCGGCGCGACCGAGGACGACAAGCCCGCCTCGGACTACGCCTACGCCCGCGACCTCATCCCCGAGCTCGTCGACGCCGGCTTTTGCGTGGGCGCCGCAGCCTACCCCGAGGGCCACATTGCCTGTGAGGATCTCAACCTCTCGGTCGAGCACCTCAAGCAAAAACAGGACGCTGGCGCGAGCTTCTTTGTGACGCAGCTCTTCTTTGATAACGAGTGCTTCTACCGTTTTCGCGAGCTTGCCGACAAGGCCGGCATCACCGTGCCCATTACCGCGGGCATCATGCCGTTTATGGGCAAGTCACAGATCAGCCGCATGGTCTTTATGTGCGGCGCGTCGCTGCCCTCCCCCGTCATCAAGATTCTCGCCAAGTACGAGAATGACCCCGAGAGCCTGCAGGCAGCTGGTGTAGATTATGCAGCCCGCCAGCTTTGCGACCTCAAGGAGCACGGCGCCGACGGCCTGCACCTGTACACTATGAACCGTCCTGCGATCGCCGCGACCATTATGGAGCGCCTGGGGTAATGGAAAAACCGCACATCGATACAACCGCTGTCGAAGTGCCGGCCGACCTTGCGTCGCCGGCGCTCTACCGTATCGATGCCGCGCACCATCCCCGTGTCGACCGTGCCGAGATGCTGCGGTATCTGGGTTACGGCGGCCAGCAGATTGAGCCCGAACTATCACGACGTATTGAGCTTGTCGTTGAACGTCTGGAACTGGACATTGAGCCCCGTGGCGTGCGACGCGTGTTTGCCGTCGATGCCACGGGCGTTGACGAGCAGGGCGAGCCCAGCATCCGTCTGGTTGGCACCAACGTTGAGCTGCGAGGTCGCGATATCTATCGACATCTCAAAGATGCCCGCTTTGCCGCGCTCATGGCATGCACCCTCGGCATGGACGCCGAGCGTCGCCTGCGCACCACGGGAGCCCAACATCCCCTGGAGGGCGCCGTGCTCGACGCCGCGTGCTCCGCTTACGTGGAAGCCGCCGTTGAGCAAATGGACCAGCAGGTCAAGACGGACGCCGCCGTTCATGGGCTCGCCGGCAACTGGCGCTTTAGTCCCGGCTATGGCGACTGCCCGCTCTCGGCCCAGCGCTCGATCGTCAATGCGCTCAACGCCACGCGGCTCATCGGCCTGACCGTCACCCCCACCAGCCTACTCATGCCCACCAAAAGCGTGACCGCGGTGATCGGTCTGTTTGACGGCAAGGTCCACGACGCCCAGAGCCGCCCCACCTGCAATATCTGCCGCATGCGCGAACACTGCCGCTTCCGCGCCGCCCACACCACCTGCTATTCCAGCCATTAGGAGCCCCCGATGTTTACTCCGCTTATCACTCATGATTCTGACGGCACTGCATTGGCGGCACCCGTTGATGCCGCACGTCGCAACGGTGCCACGTACAAGACGCGCACGATCGACGATCTGCGCATTAAGGACGATCGCCTGCGTGCGGCCATCGAGGGCACGGGACACCTGCTGTTCGACGGCGGCATGGGCACCATGTTGCAGGCCGCTGGCATGAAGGCGGGCGCCCTGCCCGAGCTGCTCAACTTTGAGGAACCCCAGGTTATCACCGATATCCAACGTCAATATGTCGAGGCCGGCTGCGACGTGATCACCGCCAACACCTTTGGCGCCA
>CABRLT010000137.1 GCA_902471785.1 uncultured Collinsella sp. | reverse complement strand
CAGAAGGTCAGCGCCTTTTCATTTCACGGCACCTTGGCTCAAACGGCGGGCTCTCGCTGACTTTTATTCGACCTGCGGAGTCTGACTAGCGCAGGCTCTGCCTATGGAGTCCTAGCGGCTCCGTCTTACCGTTGGCATTGCGGCATTTGTCCAGATAAAACCTGCCAAAAATGAACCTGTCCCTTTTTGGTAGGTTTGGCGCAATGGAGTCAGGTTGGCTTGCGCTATACCGGTAGTTCTGTCTGCGACACTCTCGCCAAAGTGATATCAAACATACATCTAGCGTTTTCGACACTTCGCTTATTAGAGCCAGTCCGTCTCCTCGTCATAGCGGTCCGAATAGGCGTTACGCTTGAGTTCTTCAGCACTCGTTGGTCGCGCCTTGGACACGTCGACCCCTGACTCATGGCAAGCGGCGACGAACAGCTGTAAACCCCGATCAATAAGCTGAGCCCCACGCTCGGCCTTCATTTCTTCGGCTCGCATTTAGAGCTCCACGCTTTCGGCACCGTTGATGGTTAGGTTGCGCTCGTAGAACGCGGTGAGAGCGCGGATGGCGTACATCACGTCGCGTACGCCGCCGGTCTCGTAGCTCGAGTGCATGGCAAGCTGCGGCAGGCCCACGTCCACAGCATGCATGCTCGCCTGCATATTGGACAGATTGCCGAGCGTGGAGCCGCCGGCCATATCGCTCTTGTTGGCGAAGACCTGCGTGGGCACGTCGGCGTCATCGCAGATGGCCTGGAACACCGCGCGGCTAAAGGCATCGGTGCAGTAGTGCTGGTTGGCGGCTTCCTTGATGACGATACCGCCGTTGAGCACCACCTGATTGCGGGCATCGCACTTCTCGGCGTGGTTGGGGTGCACGGCATGTGCGTTGTCGCAGCTTACAAGCATCGAGGCAGCAAGTGCGCGATGGTACGACTCGTCGTCAAAACCCAGCGATCCGTTGATGCGGCGCAGCGCGTCGGCCAAGAAGGTCGACATGGCACCCTGCTTGGTCTCGGAGCCAACCTCCTCGTTATCGAAGCAGCAGAAGACCGAGACGTCGTGCGCGTTTTCGGCGCCCAAAAATGCCTGCAGCGAGGTGTAGGCGCAGGCCAGGTCGTCGAGCTTGGGCGTCGAGATAAACTCGTCGGCCCAGCCCCAGATGCGTGCATCCTGACGGTTGACCAGGAACAGGTCACGACCTAGGATCTGCTCGGGCTCAACATCCAGTTCTTCGGCAATCAGGGCATCAAAGTCGCCCTGCTTAAGCTCGCCGGCACTGATGAGCGGGCACAGGTCGACAGCTCGGTTGGGAGCAAAGCCCTCGTTAACGCCGCGGTTCATGTGGATGGCGAGACTCGGGATAATGGCGACCTCGCGCTCTGTAGCGAGCAGGCGGCTCTCGATACGGTCGCCCTCGCGTACCAGTACGCGGCCCGCGAGTGCCAGCGGACGGTCGAACCAGGTGTAGTCGATCATGCCGCCGTAGGCCTCGGTGTTCAGGCGCAGCGTCTCGCCCGCGCCATCGAGCTCGGGCACGGCCTTGACCTTAAACGTCGGCGAATCGCTATGCGACGCCGTGAGCTGAAAATGATAGTCACCGGCAACGCCGTCCTCGCCCCACGTCGCGGCCAGGTCCTCGCCCACTTTAAAGGCAACAACGCTCGAGGTATTGCGCTGCGTGTAGTAACGACCGCCCGGCTCGATATCCCATGCCGCGTTCTCGGGCAGGTAGGTAAAGCCCGCCTCGTCGAGCTCGGCCATAATGGTCGCCGCCGTATGGAACATGCTGGGGCATGCCTCGATAAAGTCGATAAGGTCGTTGGCGGCCTCGATATCGTCGGCAGTCACGTGCACGCGCTCGGGCGTTTCCTGATCCGTCATGCTCTCCCCTTTCGCTGGGTTGATGGTCCCCTCCAGCATACCCCGCCGCGCCAGCGCCGCGCCTTTCATTCCATGTTTAATCACGCGCCGCTCGCCAAGTTGAGCCATCATGCCCGTGCACCTTTTGCGACAATTACGTTAACAGGACGAGAGGAGCCGTCATGAAGCCACGTAACATTGCCATCGCCTGCGGTGTCGCGGGAGTCGCCGTCGGCCTTGCCGCTGCCGCCGGCATCGTTTACCGCAAGCAAATCAAGTCCGCCGCGTCGCTCAAACGCTTGACCGGCCACGCGGATGGCTATGACCTGTACGCAATCGACATCGCTTACGACTACAACCTCGACCGCATCATCGCCGCTGGCGTGCGCGACGACCAGGCCTACATCGATGCCGTGGTGGCGCAGGTGCTGCCCGGTGTGCCGGCACATGTCCAGGCGCCCCAGTTTGCCTGCAGCGCTTTTGTCGCCGTAGATGCCGAAGGCCGCGTGCGCACCGGTCGCAATTACGACTTTAAGGACGACACCTCGGCGCTGCTGGTGCGCAATCACCCACGCGGCGGCTATGCCTCCGTCGGGTTTACCGCCCTTAACAACCTGGGCGATAACACTCCGCTTGACTCCGTCGCCGGACGCGCCGCCGCACTCATGGGCCCGTTTGCCCAGCTCGACGGTGTTAACGAATGCGGCGTGTCCATTGCCGTACTCACCCTGGATTCCAAGCCCTGTGACCAGGACACGCAACGCCCCGTCATCAATACCTCGCTCGCCATCCGTCTGGTGCTCGACCGTGCCGCCACCACGCAGGAGGCCGTAGACCTGCTTTCTGCCTACGACATGCACGCCATGGCAGGACGCGATTACCACTTCTTTATCAACGACGCCGCCGGCGACGCGCGCGTGGTGGAGTGGGACCCGCGCGACCCCGACCGCGCTTGCAAGGCGACGCCCGTGCGCCAGGTCACAAACTTCTACGCTTGCTACGCCGACGAGGTGCTCCCCAACCAAAAGAATGGCGAGCTAGGCCATGGCAAGGAGCGCGCCATCGCTATCGCCGATGTCCTTGACGCCCATGCCGGCACCCAGGACGAGGCGGTCGTGTGGAAAGCCCTGCGTGCCGCGGCACAAGAGCCCAATCCGGACGATATCACCAGCAATACGCAATGGTCGGTCGTTTTTGACAATACCGAACCCACCGCCGCTATTACGCTACGCCGCCACTGGGGCGACATCGATGCCTTCGCGCTGTGAGGAGCCAGACCCGTCGACCTTACGCTCGCCTGACGTTGCTTACATTTCTATACGCTTGAGCTAACACGTTTTACCCCGCGTCAACAGTGTGCGGGGGTAAACTTATGCGCATGTTATAACTTGCCCGGAAGGATTCATCATGCTTAGGATCGGTCTTCTTACCAGTGGCGGCGACTGCCAGGCGCTCAACGCCACCATGCGCGGCATTGTCAAAACGCTTATGACCAATAGCGAAGAGCCTATCGAGATCTATGGTTTTGAGGACGGCTACCAGGGCCTTATCTACAGCAGATTCCGCGTCATGACGCCCGCCGATTTTAGCGGCATCCTTACCCGTGGCGGCACCATCCTGGGCACGAGCCGTACGCCGTTCAAGCGCCTGGACATTCCCGAGGCCGACGGCGTCGAAAAGGTGCCGGCGATGGTCCACACCTATCATAAGCTGCAGCTCGACTGCCTGTTTATGCTGGGCGGCAACGGTTCCACCAAGACCGCCAACCGCCTGCGCGAAGAGGGCCTCAACGTTATCGCCCTGCCCAAAACTATCGATAACGACACCTGGGGCACCGAGTTGACGTTTGGCTTTACGAGCGCCATCGACGTCGCCACCAAGTGCATCGACGACATCCACACCACCGCCTCGAGTCACGGCCGCGTGTTTGTCATCGAGATCATGGGCCACAAGGTTGGCTGGATTCCGCTGTACGCCGGCGTTGCGGGTGGCGCGGACGTCATCCTGATTCCCGAGATCCCCTACGACATGGACCAGGTCATCAAGACCATCGAGCATCGCATGGAGACTGGCAGCCGCTTTACCATCGTGGCCGTCGCCGAGGGCGCTATCTCCAAGGAAGACGCGGCACTGTCCAAGAAGGAGTACAAGAAGAAGCTCGCCGAGCGCACGAGCCCGTCGATC
Source organism: uncultured Collinsella sp. (assembly GCA_902471785.1). GTDB lineage: Bacteria > Actinomycetota > Coriobacteriia > Coriobacteriales > Coriobacteriaceae > Collinsella. The sequence continues at coordinate 394 of CABRLT010000137.1, read as the reverse complement.
GTCTACGACATCGCCAAGGAGATCGAGGCCAAGACCGGTCGCGAGACCCGTGTCGCCATCCCCGGCCACACGCAGCGCGGCGGCCAGCCCGACGCCCAGGACCGCATCTTTGCGACCCAGTGCGGCGTCGAGGCGGCACTGGGGTGTCTACGCGGCGAGTTTGGCTACATGATTGCCCTGCGTGACGGCAAGATGTGCCACATGCCGCTCGAGGATGTTGCCGGCAAGCTCAAGTATGTCGACCCTCAGAGCGATCTGGTGCGCGAGGCCAAGGCGCTGGGCATCAGCTTCGGCGACGAATAGCCTCGGCTGGAACCGCCCCCATCGGAGGCCCCAGGGCTTACTTCCCAAATCTTTCCGCAGGACGGAAGGACCCCGCCGCGCGAAGCGCACG
>CABRLT010000136.1 GCA_902471785.1 uncultured Collinsella sp. | reverse complement strand
GGCTACCAGTTCATCCACGACGAGAAGCAGGGCTTCCGTCGTGTGGTGGCTTCGCCCAAGCCCGTGAGCATCGTCGAGCTCGACACCATCAAGTCGCTCGTCGAGACCAACCACGTGGTTATCTCCTGCGGCGGTGGCGGTATCCCCGTCACCAAGGCCCAGGGCAACCACCTTAAGGGCGCTGCCGCCGTCATCGATAAGGACTTTGCGGCCGAGAAGCTCGCCGAGCAGCTCGACGCCGATGCCCTGATCATCCTGACGGCTGTGGAGAAGGTTGCCATCGGCTTTGGCACCGACCACGAGCAGTGGCTCGACACGCTGACCGCGGCTGACGTAAAGCGTCTGTCCGAGGCCAACGAGTTCGGTCGAGGCTCCATGCTGCCCAAGGTTCAGGCTGCCTCGACGTTTGCCGAGAGCAAGCCGGGCCGCACGGCGCTCATCACGCTGCTCGAGAAGGCACGTGACGGTCTTGCCGGCAAGACCGGTACCACGTTTACCGGCGACGCTGAGTAGGCATATCTGCACCATTGAGGAGGGTGCCCTGCGTCGCGGGGTGCCCTCCTTTGTGCTATGGAGAGCCGGGGGAGCGCTCACTGAAAAACTAGCGCGTGCCTGTTTCGACGGAGTGTGAGCTTGGTATGGTGGGTATAGCAACGTTGACGTCCAACGCAGTCAGGGGAGGGTTGCGGAGATGAAACTCGGTTGCGTGATTATGGCCTCGGGAGAGGGCAAGCGGTTTGGCTCCAACAAGATGCTCGCCGACATTTATGGCGAGCCGCTGATCGCGCGGACGATTGATTCGGTTCCCAAGGGCTTTGACATGGTGGTTTCGACGCGCTGGCCCGAGGTCGCCCAGATTTGCAAGGACAGGCATTGCCCGTGCGTGCTGCACGATGGTGAGCTGCGCAGCCAAAGCATCAAAGCCGGCCTCTTGTGGGGAAAGCGCCGCGGCTGGAGGGGTTGCCTGTTCCTGCCGGGCGACCAGCCCTTGGTGAGCGAGGAGTCGTTTAAGGCGATGGTGCGAGTCTTTGACGAGGGCGGTCGCAAGCATCCGGCGCGTCTGGCATGCAATGGCGAACCCTCGAGCCCGGTACTCTTTCCGGTGCACCTATTTGCCCCGCTCATGCGTCTTGAGGGCAAAGACGGCGGAGGCTCGATTCTGAAGGGCTGCGACGAGGTCGCGCTGGTTGAGGCACGCGCCTACGAGCTGTGGGATGTCGACACCGCCAAGGAGCAGCGTCGCATAACGGAGCATATCGCTGCCTGTTCGTACTTCGATCGCGTGGCGGACTTCATCCAAAATTAGGAGCAATTATGATCATCATCAAAAACGGCGCGCTGGTGACGCCCGAGGGGCTTCGCCGCGCCGACCTTGCCATGGATGGCGATAAGATCGTGCGGATCGCTGCGGCGATTGAGCCGGCCGAGGGCGATACCGTCGAGGATGCCGCGGGCTGTTGGGTGTTCCCCGGCTTTATCGATGGCCACACGCACATGCAATGCTGGACCGGCATGGACTGGACGGCCGACAGCTTTGAGACCGGCACGCGCGCGGCTGCCTGTGGTGGCACCACGACCATTGTGGATTACGCGACGGCCGATCGCGGCGTGACCATGCCCGATGCCTTGGCTGAGTGGCATCACCGCGCCGACGGTACCTGCACCGCCAACTATGCCTTCCATATGGCGCTTGCCGAGTGGAACGACCGCAACCGCGCCGACCTTTCGGCCATGCGCGAGGCGGGCGTGTCGTCGTTCAAGACCTACTTTGCCTACGACCATCTGCGCCTGGACGATGCCGAGACGCTTGAGGTACTCGAGGAACTCAAACGCGTGGGCGGCATGCTGTGCGTGCATTGCGAGAACGGCGCGCTGGTGAATGCACTGCAGAAGCGCGTGTACGAGCAGGGGATTCACGGGCCCGAGGGCCATGCGCTCAGCCGTCCGGATGTGTGCGAGGCCGAGGCCGTGAGCCGTCTGCTGTATCTGGCGCACCTGGCCGGCGACGCTCCAGTCAACGTGGTGCATCTCTCGACCAAGCTGGGGCTCGAGGCCATCCGTGCCGCCAAGGCGCGCGGGCAGAAGAATGTCTATGTCGAGACCTGCCCTCAGTATCTGATGCTCGACGACACCTGCTATCTGGAGCAGGGCGAGGACGGCTTTGCCGGTGCCAAGTATGTGATGAGCCCGCCGCTGCGCCACGCGGGCGACCGTGCTGCGCTGCGCGAGGCGCTTGTGGCCGGCGAGATCGATACGATTGCGACCGACCACTGCAGCTTTAACCTGTACGGGCAAAAGGACCGCGGGCGCGACGACTTCCGTGCGATTCCCAATGGCGGACCCGGCGTGGAGCATCGCCCCGTCGCGATTGCCACGAGCTTTGAGGGGCAGCTGGGTCCCGAGGACCTCTGCCGTCTGATGAGCGAGAACCCGGCACGCGTCTTTGGTATGTATCCGCGCAAGGGGTGCCTGGCCGAGGGCGCCGACGCCGATGTGTGCGTGTGGGATCCGAGCGCGCGCTGGACGATCAGCGCCGCGACGCAGCATCAGGCCGTGGACTACACGCCGCTCGAGGGCTTTGAGGCGCACGGCCGCGCCAAGGCCGTGTTTGTGAACGGCGTGCTGGCAGCGTGCGACGGCGAGCCCACCGGAGCCCAGCCCGGCCGCTACGTCCCCCGCTAGCAGAAAAGATGATCCGTTGGGGGCAGCCCTCAGCGGATCATTTGAGCTTGGTGGCGATGACGGGACGGCCGAGGGCCGCTTCGAAGCGATTAGCCATCGTTGAGTCGGCAAGCGTGTCGACCTGGTTGAGTATGACGCGCGCGGTGTCGAGGCTCAGCATCTGTAGCTCGGCATTGAGCACCATGGCGACGCGCTCGGGTGTGGCGATGTCGGTGGGTTCGCAACCGCAGCGCTCGCAGAAGAGCTCGGGGCGGTGGACGACCTCGTCGATGGGCTTGCCCAGCCCCGAGGCGCCGACGACCCAGATTGCGTTAGCCGTGCCGGCGGGAATTACCGGCTCCCAGGCGGCATGCGCCTTGAGTGGGAGTTGCTTGCTGCCATCTGCCTCGGCCAGCACGTAGTCAAAGCGCTGCGCAAGCTGGTCGAGTGACTCGGCGGGGGAGGAGAGCTTGCCCGTCTCGGGGTCCAAAACACCTGCCTGGCAAATACTCCCGCGGGCAAGCCCCGCGCATGCCTCGCAGGTGCAGCCGGGGGCATGCAGGGCGCCCGGCTTCCAAGGCGCAGCGTCCAGGCGGCGGCTCGATCCGTCCCACGGCACGCCGGCGACGGGAAGCATGTGTGTGGTGGTGCACAGGAGCACACGGCCCCCGTCGCGCATGAGCTCAAGGCCCAGTGCCCTCAGCAACGTCGACTTGCCGCCACTGCCGATAATCGCGGTAATCCCCGGCTCGATTTTGAGCGCCGAGGCAAGGTTGCCGCTAACCGCTTCCATCTGTTCACCGCCGTATAATACTGTGATAATAAATAATCATCAGAGTAGCGGTCGAACCGCTTTTACTCTGCTCAAACCGTAGCACAGGGAGGTGCCCCGGGAATGCTCGTTTATGTTCGCGGCGCCGGCGATATCGCCACGGGCGTCGCCGCTCGCTTGGTGCGCGCCGGCGTGTCGGTCGTTATGGCCGATATCGCGGTTCCCACGTGCATCCGCCGCACGATCAGTTTTTGCGAGGCCATTCGCTTGGGCGAGGTCCAGGTCGAGGGCATCCGCGCTCGCTTGGCGCAGACGCCGGCCGAGGCGCTTGCGATTACCCAGGCGGGGGATGTTGCCGTCGTGGTGGACCCTCAGGCCAAGATGCTCGATGAACTTAAGCCCGTCGCCGTGGTCGATGCAATCCTTGCCAAGCGCAACTTGGGCACCACGCGCGACATGGCGCCTGCCGTCATCGCCGTGGGGCCGGGCTTTACCGCGCCGGTCGATTGCGATGCCGTGGTCGAGACCATGCGCGGGCATTTCCTCGGCCGCGTCATTACTCAAGGTTCGCCCCAGCCCAACACGGGCGTGCCGGGCATTATCGCCGGCTATGGCAAAGAGCGCGTTATCCACAGCCCCGCCGCCGGTGTGTTTCGGTCCGACCGCGCAATCGGCGACATCGTGAGCGCGGGCGACGTGATCGGCTATGCGGGCGATACACCCATGCGCACGCAGATCGATGGCTGCCTGCGCGGGCTTTTGGCAAACGGCGTGCAGGTGACTGAGGGCTTTAAGTGCGCCGATGTCGATCCGCGCGGTGATGCCAGCTATATCAACTATATTTCGGACAAGGCGACGTCGGTCGGCGGCGGCGTGCTCGAGGCACTCGCTATGTTGACCGACGTGTTTAGGGGATAGGAAGCGGCAATGGAAAAGCTCGATGTTGTGAATGCGGCGCTTGCTGCCCTGCGTGCTGGCAAGACGTGCGAGCTCGTGGTCGTGGCCGGCACGGCG
>CABRLT010000135.1 GCA_902471785.1 uncultured Collinsella sp. | reverse complement strand
GCGAGATGGTGCGCCCCTTGGGCTTTGGCAAGTTCAGCGTGACCAGCGCCGCCGAACACGACCGCGTCATCGCCTTCACGAGCCAGCTTGCGCACGTGGTATCCAACGCCTACGTCAAGAGCCCGACCGCTCAGGTCCACCACGGCTTTTCGGCCGGCAGCTACCGCGACCTCACCCGCGTGGCGCACCTCAATCCGCAGATGTGGTCCGAGCTCATGATCGACGACGCCGACGCGCTCGCCTTCGAGATCGACCATCTGATCGATTCGCTCGGCGCCTACAGCCGCGCACTCAAAGACCGCGACCAGCGCTATCTGGAGAATCTCCTTGCCGAGGGCGATCGCATCAAGCGCGCACTCGACGACGAGAGCGCCCATTAGACCACCCCATCACGCCAGGTCGAAAGGACCATAGCTTATGGCGATTACCATCGACATCGACACCGCACGCCCCTACCAGGTACACGTGGGCACCTTTTTGCTGGAGCAGGCAGGGGCGCTCGTTCGCGCCACCGCCGGCGGCACCCGCGCCGTCATCGTGACGGACACCAACGTGGGTCCCCTCTACCAGATGCCCGTTAAGCAGAGCCTCGAATCCGCAGGCTACGAGGTGAGCATATGCACCTTCGAGGCCGGCGAGGCACACAAGCGCGCCGAGACCTACATCAACATCTTGGAATTTGTGGCCGAGCACGAGCTTTCGCGCTCCGACGTGATCGTGGCGCTCGGCGGCGGCGTCGTGGGCGATGTGGCCGGCTTTGTGGCCGCCACCTACATGCGCGGCTGTAAGTTTGTGCAGATCCCCACGAGCCTGCTCGCTATGGTGGACTCGTCGGTCGGTGGCAAGACGGCCATCGACCTGGCTGCCGGCAAAAATCTCGCCGGTGCCTTTTGGCAGCCGATCGTGGTTATCGCCGACGTGGGATGCCTGGCCACCCTCACGCCCGAGCAGTTCGCCGACGGCTGCGGCGAGGTCGTCAAGCATGCCGTAATCGCCGATCCGGAACTCTTCAATGAGCTCGAGAAGACCCCGCTCACGCTGGAGCTGCTCAACCAGGACGTGGCTCGCGTGGCGCTCATCATCGCCCGCAATATCGACATCAAGCGCGCCGTGGTCGTTGCCGACGAGCGCGAGACCAACCAGCGCAAGCTGCTCAACTTTGGACACAGCGCCGGACACGCCGTCGAGGCCTGCGAGCACTTTGAGCTGGGACACGGCAACTGCGTGTCGATCGGCATGGGCATTATCACGCGTGCCGCCGCCCTGCACGGGATTTGCGATGCCGAGCTGCCCGGCCGCATCGAGGAGCTCTGCGCCCGCCACGGCCTCAAGACCCGCTGCGAGCTTTCCGCCGACGCCATTTTTGCCGAGGCGCTGCACGACAAAAAACGCGCCGGTGACACCATCGATCTGGTGATTCCGCACGACATTGGCCGTTGCAGCATCGACCGCACGCCGCTTTCCACCTTCCATGATTTAATTGCCGAGGGCCTCGGCCAGAAGGGAGACGCATCCGCATGCTAGCCCGCATCACCCCCTCCCCGCTCAAGGGCACCGTTCCCGCCATCGCGTCTAAGTCGATGGCGCACCGCCTCATCATCTGCGCTGCGCTTGCCAACGGCGAGACGCACGTTACCTGCAACACCACCTGCGCCGACATCGAGGCCACGGTGCGCTGCCTTACGGCCCTGGGTGCTCGCATCGAGACCGTCGAGGACGGCTTCCAGGTCCACCCCACTATGAAGAGCATTGAGTTTGGCCTGCTCAAGGCACTTGCCGGCGGAACGCTTGACTGCGGCGAAAGCGGCTCCACGCTCCGCTTTATGTTGCCCGTCGCCTGCGCGCTGGGCGCAGAAGCAACTTTTGTGGGTCAGGGACGCTTGGGCGCCCGCCCGCTGTCCCCGCTCTCGGACGAGATCATCGCCGCCGGCTGCGACCTGCAGGGTCTGGGCGGTTTTCCGCTCAAGACAAGCGGCCGCATGCGCCCGGGCACCTTTGTGCTGCCGGGCAACGTGAGCTCGCAGTATATCTCGGGCCTGCTGCTGGCGGCCCCGTTGCTCGCCCAGCCCTCCTGTGTGCAGGTGACCGGCCTCATTGAGAGCCGCCCCTACATCAACCTAACGATCCAGGCCATGAAGGCCTTTGGCGTTGAGGTCAACGTCGAGCGCATTCCCGCCAAGGACGGTCAGCCCGAGGTCACGAACTTCCGCGTGAGCAGTGGCTCGTACCGCACGCCCGGCAGCGTGGCCGTCGAGGGCGACTGGTCCAACGCCGCCTTTTGGTTGTGCGCTGGCGCCATCGGCACCGACCCCATCACCGTGGAGGGCGTGTCGCTGAGCTCCGCGCAGGGCGACCGCAACGTGCTTGCCGCGCTTTCGCGCTTTGGCGCCCGCATCGTGCGCTCCACCAACGCCGCCACCGTGCAGTCCGACAAGCTCGCCGGCTTTGAGATGAGCGCCCACGACATTCCCGACCTGGTACCCGTTATCTCGGCCGTGGCCTCGCTGGCTCAGGGCCGCACGTTCATCCGTGACTGTGCGCGCCTGCGCATCAAGGAATCTGACCGTCTGGTCACCACCACCCGCGAGCTCACCGCGCTGGGCGCACAGGTGCGCATCGCCGGTGACGACCTCATCATCAAGGGTGTCGATGCCTTCACCGGCGGCGAGGTCGATTCGCACAACGACCACCGCATCGCCATGATGGCAGCCATCGCCGCAAGTCGCGCCACCGGCGAGGTCGTGATCCACGGCGCCGAGGCCGTCAACAAGTCCTATCCCGATTTCTTCGACCACTACCGCCTGTTGGGCGGCAAGGTCACGCTCGAGGAGGAATAGCATGTCCTCGACCTTTGGCAACGTATTGCATCTGAGCATCTTCGGCCAGTCGCACTCCCCCGCTATCGGTTGCTCGCTCGACGGCATTCCCGCTGGTATTGCCGTTGACCAGGAAGCGCTGCAGGCCTTCCTCGATCGCCGCGCCCCCGGTCGCGACGAGACCGCAACCAAGCGCCGCGAGGCCGACGCCGCACACATCATCGCCGGCGTGGTCGATGGACATACCACCGGCGCGCCCATCGCCGCGATTATCGAGAACACCAACACGCGCTCCAAGGATTACTCCGAGCTGCGCCGCAAGCCCCGTCCCGGACATGCGGACTTCCCTGCGCGCGTAAAGTATCACAACATGCACGATGTCGCTGGTGGCGGGCATTTCTCCGGCCGCCTAACGGCACCCTTGTGCATCGCGGGCGGCATCGCGCTGCAGGCACTCGAAGCCCGCGGCATTCAGGTCATGGCGCACGTCGCGCAGATCGGCGGCATCTCCGACCTGCCGATGGACGATATGGTCTATCGCGAGGCCGACCGCAAGGCAATCCTTACGAACGATCTGCCGTGCATTGACGCCGCCGCAGCCGGCCGCATGCGCGAGGAGATCCTAGCCGCGCGCGACGAACTCGACAGCATCGGCGGCATCGTGGAGTGCGGCATCTACGGGCTTCCCGTGGGCATCGGCGACCCCATGTTCGATGGCATCGAGAACCGCATCGCGCAAATCGCGTTTGGCATTCCCGCCGTAAAGGGCGTGGAGTTTGGCATGGGCTTTGCCGTGGCCGCCATGCGCGGCAGCGAGAACAACGATCCGTATCGCATCGATGCCGAGACCGGCGAAATCGAGGTCGAGTCCAATAACGCCGGCGGCATCCTGGGCGGTATTTCGACCGGCGCGCCCGTCATGTGGCGCATGGCCGTAAAGCCGACGCCCTCAATTGACCGCGAGCAGCAGACCGTAGACATGGACGCCATGGAAAATGCCGAGCTCTCGGTCCACGGCCGTCACGATCCCTGCATCGTCCCCCGAGCCGTCCCCGTAGCCGAAGCAGCCGCCGCCCTCGCCATCTGGGACGCCCTCCTCGAGGACGCAGGCCAGCTCTAACCCGACTCACCTGAGTTGCCCGTCAACTCTGCCATTACGTGAAAGGGGCCTCCATGGACCTTGCCGATATTCGCCAGGCCATCGATGGCATCGACACCACGCTCCTCAACAGCTTTGTCGAGCGCATGGACATTGCCACCGAGGTCGCCAAGTCAAAAATCGAGATGGGCAAGGCCGTCTTCGACCCCGCCCGCGAGCGCTCCAAGCTCAACAACCTCGCCAGCCGCGCGCCCGAGCGCTACGAGGCACAGACCATCGCCCTGTTCCGTCTCCTCATGAGCATGAGCAAGGCCGAGCAGCAGCGCTACATCAACGAGCTCAAGGGCATCACCGTCACGCAAAAGGCACACGCCACGGCTGCAGCCTCCGACACGCCCTTCCCTCAAACTGCCACCGTCGCTTGCCAAGGCGTGGAAGGTGCCTATAGCCAGATAGCCGCGTGCAAACTCTTCGACGTGCCCGACATCGCGTTCTTCGAGACCTTCGAGGGCGTCATGCGTGCCGTGCGCGACGGCTTCTGCGAGTTTGGCGTGCTGCCCATCGAGAACTCCACCGCCG
>CABRLT010000134.1 GCA_902471785.1 uncultured Collinsella sp. | reverse complement strand
TTTACGTAAGGAGTCGCTTTGATGGACAAGGCCGCATCCGCCGGTCATTCGGACCGTTGCCGCATCGTCGTCGATACTTGCTGCGACTTTAGCCCCGAGGTCGCCGCGAACCTCGATGTCGATATCCTGGGTTTCCCCTTCATTATCGATGGCGAGGAGCGCACGGATGACATCTGGTCGAGCATCACACCCAAGGAGTTCTACGACCGCATGCGCGCCGGCGCTCGCGTGTCTACCTCCGCCGTGTCGCTCGGTCGCTATATCGAGTTCTTTACCGAGTGTGCCAAGGAGGGCACGCCCACGGTCTACCTGTGCTTTACCTCGGCGCTGTCGTCGAGCTACAACTCCGCGTGCCAGGCGGCAGATGCCGTGCGCGCCGAGTATCCCAACTTTGAGCTCTACGTGGTCGACAACGCTCTGCCCTGCGCGACCGGCGCGCTCTTGGCGCTCGAGGCCGTGCGTCAGCGTTCGGCGGGACTGACCGCCAAGCAGCTGGTCGATTGGGCAAACGAGGCAAAGACCTACGTCCACGGCTACTTTACGCTCGAGAGCTTCGACGCACTGGCTGCCGGCGGCCGCATTCCGCCCGCGGCGGCGCAGCTCACGGCAAAGCTCGATGTCAAGCCCGAGCTCTCCTACGACCTTGCCGGCTCGCTGTCGCTGATTGGCGTCAACCGCGGCCGCAAGAAGGCGCTCAAGTCCATCCTCAAGTCGTTCCGCGAGAACTACGTGCCCGACCGCACCATGCCCATCGCCATCATGACGGCCGATGCCGAAAAGGACGGTGACTGGCTCGAAGCCGCCATCCGCAAGGAGGAGGGCTGCGCCGACGTCACGATCATTCGCAGCTCCGTGGGTCCCACCATTGGCTCGCACGTGGGTCCCGGCATGGTGGCCTGCGCGTTTTGGGGCAAGAATCGCGCCGAGAAAGCCTCGCTTTCCGACCGCATCGCGCGCCGCGTGCGAGGCGAGTAGGTAGGCGCTGCGGCTGCAAGTGCCCTCAAGTCACGGCCGAAACGCTGGCACCGAGTATTTTAACCTGGTAACAACACCCAACCCAAAAGGAAAGGTTTCATGGCAAACAAGCTCTCTGTCGCATTTATCGGCACCGGAATCATGGGTGCCCCCATCGCCGGCCACATCCTGGATGCCGGCTATCCCGTCACGGTCAACAACCGCACCAAGTCCAAGGCGGCGGCGCTTATCGAGCGCGGCGCCGTCTGGGCAGATACGCCGGCCGATGCCGCGGCGAACGCCGATGTCGTCTTTACCATGGTGGGCTATCCCTCCGAGGTCGAGGAGCTCTACCTGGCGGGCGACGGCCTGCTCGCGTGCACCAAGCCGGGCGCGGTGCTGATCGACCTCACCACGAGCTCCCCCGAGCTGGCGCGCGACATTGCCGAGGCCGCCCAGGTCTCCGGTCGCATGGCGTTTGACTGCCCCGTCACCGGCGGCGAGTCGGGTGCTATCGCCGGCACGCTTACGGCTATCGTGGGCGCCACCGAGAACGACATTGCCCCGGTTCGCGATATCCTTTCCACCTTTGCGGCCAACATTTGCTGCTTCGATGGCGCCGGCAAGGGCCAGGCTGCCAAGCTCGCCAACCAGGTGTCGCTGGGCGCCTGCATGGTCGGCATGGCAGACGCCATGGCATTTGCCGAGCTGAGCGGCCTTGACCTGGAGAAGACCCGTCAGATGATCCTGGGCGGTACCGGCAAGTCCGGCGCCATGGAGAGCCTGGCTCCCAAGGCGCTCGACGGCGACTACAAGCCCGGCTTTATGGTCGAGCACTTCATTAAGGACCTGCGCTTGGCGCTCGCCTATGCCGACGACCGCGAGCTTGCGCTGCCCGGCGCCGACGTGGCCTTTACGCTCTACGATATGCTCGACGCCATCGGTGGTGCCAAGCTGGGCACCCAGGCCATCACGGTCCTCTATAAGGAGGAGGCCGACGCCATCGCCGCCGGTCTGGACTGGTCGCAGTATCGTCCTGAGGAGCATGGCGCTCACGAGGACGGCTGCGGTTGCGGCGAGCACGGCGACGACCATGAGTGCGGTTGCGGCCACCACCACGGCGAGGACCACGAGTGCTGCGGCGGCCACGGCCATGACGACGGCTATGAGTGCTGCTGCGGCCATCATCACGAGGAGTAGCGCCCATGAGCTGGACGTTCGTGGTACTAGCGCTGGTGCTCTTTCTCTTTGCGATCTACATTGGCTTTTTGTGCGGCCAGTGGGCGTGCGAAAAGCGCGTGATCACCAAGCGCGACTACTGGATTGCCAATTTTGCAGGAGCGGCGGCAGTCGTCCTACTGACCTGGGTGTTCTCGCTGTTCCCGCTGGTGCAGTTTGCGCCGATCGGCTGGCTCGGCGGCTTTATCGCCGGTCTTAAGATGAGCTTTGGCGAGTCCGTCGGTCCGTGGCGCAAGCACGACGAGGTCTTTAACGTCAACAAGGCTCATCGCGCCGCCGCCGACGCGGGCGACGCTGAGGAACGCCGCCGTGCGCGTCGCAATGGCGCGGCCGACCGACAGCTCATCTCGGTCACCGATGACAGCAAGGGTGCTGGCAAGCACGCTAAGAAATAGTAAGAAGAGGTAACTATGGCAGAAAACAAAGACGAACAGCTCACCGACGAGGAGCTGGCACAGCTTCAGCTGGCAGAGGAGAACGAGAACGCCGTCGACCGTCTGGTCAAGGAGCTCGGCTGCCCCACGCGCCGCATCCGCCAGTTTGCCGCCCGCGTGCTGCACCTGCTTGCCGAGCGTGATCCGCAGCGCGTCGTGCCCTGCGTGCCCGCGCTGATCGAGGCGCTCGACCGCCCCGAGGCGCAGACCCGCTGGGAGGCCCTCGATGCCCTGACGGCGCTCGCTACCACCTGCCCCGAGCAGCTGGGCGATGCCTTTGAGGGCGCCGAGACCGCGCTGTTCGACGAGATTTCCTCCACGCTGCGCTATGCCGCCTTCCGCCTGCTGTGCGTGTGGGGTGCCACGAGCGTCGAGCGTTCGCGCGAGGCTTGGCCCATCCTGGACGAGGCCATCCAGTGCTACCACGGCGACCTTGAGTATCGCGACATGCTCGGTTGCCTGTACGAGTTTTGCCAGGGCGAGATCGACGCCGAGGTTGCCGAGAAGCTCGCGCTGCGCCTTAAGTTCGACGCCGAGAACGGCAAGGGCAGCTATCTCAAGGCCCGTTCGAGTGAGATTTGCGAAATGCTTGTTAAACGTTTTGGCCTGGATCTCTCCAAAAAGAAGAAGCGTGCTAGCGTTAAAAAATCTGACGACGCCGAAGACGAGGAGTAACAGATTATGGCGCACGATGTAGTCCTGATTCCCGGTGACGGTATCGGTCCCGAGATTACGCAGGCCATGCGCCGCGTGGTCGAGGCCACTGGTGTCCAGATCAACTGGAACGTCCAGGAGGCCGGTGCCGGCGTCATGGACGAGTTTGGCACGCCGCTGCCCCAGCACGTGCTCGATGCGGTCGCCGAGACCAAGGTTGCCATCAAGGGCCCCATCACCACACCGGTCGGCACGGGCTTCCGCAGCGTCAACGTGGCCCTGCGCAAGCATTTCGACCTGTACGCCTGCGTGCGCCCTTGCCTGTCGCAGCCGGGCGACGGCTCGCGTTTCCGCGACGTCGACCTGGTTATCGTGCGCGAGAACACCGAGGACCTCTACGCCGGCATCGAGTTCGATGAGGGCGCTGTCGAGGTTGAGGAGCTCTCGCAGCTCGTCGAGCGCTCGGGTCAGAAGACCTTCGCTGCGGATTCCGCCATCTCGATCAAGCCCATCTCCATCGCCAAGAGCCGCCGCATTGTGGAGTACGCCTTTGAGTACGCCCGCCGTTGCGGCCGCAAAAAGGTGACGGCCGTACACAAGGCAAACATCATGAAAGCGACTGACGGCCTGTTCCTGCGCGTTGCGCGCGAGGTGGCCGCCAACTATCCCGAAATCGAGTTCAACGACAAGATCGTCGACGCCACCTGCATGGGCCTGGTCCAGAACCCCAACGACTTCGATGTCCTGGTGCTGCCCAACCTGTACGGCGACATCGTGAGCGACCTGTGCGCCGGCCTGGTAGGCGGCTTAGGCATGGCCCCCGGCTCCAACATCGGTGCTGACTGCGCCATCTTTGAGGCAACGCACGGCTCTGCGCCCGATATCGCTGGCCAGGATATCGCCAACCCCACGGCCGAGATCCTCTCTGCTGCGATGATGCTCGATCACCTGGGCGAGAACGACGCTGCCAATCGCATTCGCGCCGCCGTCTCTGCCACGCTCGACGAGGGCGAGCAGGTTACCGGTGACGTGCGTCGTGCCCAGACCGGCTCCGTCGAGGGCGCCGTGGGCACGCAGGCCTTTGCCGATGCCGTTATCGCGCACCTGGCCTAAGGTATGCACGCTGCAAACGCCTAAATAGTACTTAAGTGTTTGCGTATAACCTGAGAATCAATACGCCCGGCGCTCTGTCGGGCGTATTCTATTGCGGACTATGTTTCCTAACAAGGAGTAACTGATATGGGTCTGATTCAAAAGAAGGACG
>CABRLT010000133.1 GCA_902471785.1 uncultured Collinsella sp. | reverse complement strand
GCGGCGCCGGGCCTGGCTTGCGTACTGCCGCTTTGGGCGGCGTCGGTGCCCGTGCTGACGGGTGAGGCCGAGTAGCCAGCGCGATCGAGGGCGGTGCAGATGTCGTCGGGGGAGACCTGCGCGGGGTCGTAGTCCACCAGCATAGAGCCGGCGAGCAGATTGACCGCGACGCTCTCGACGCCGTCGAGCTTGCTCACGGCACGATCCACGTGTGCCTGGCAAGCGGCACACGTCATGCCGCCCACATCGAATTTATCTTGAGCCATGGCTTCTCCTTTCTGTGACGTAGTGTCGGAAATGTTAACCAACCGATACTATACACCCATACCCCCTGGGGGTGTCTAGTACAGAAAGAAATGTATGACATTTCGTTACAGATGAGGGTGGTTGGTTGGCCGATGGACCGTCCCAACCAATCATCTCAATCTGTAACATCTGAGGACCGTTTTGCCTGCTAGATGTTACAGATTGAGATGTTGTCTCGCGGGGTTGGGGTTTGTCTCGTTCTGTAACATCTAGACCTGTATCTGCCGAGCTAGTGTTACAGATCGAGACGTTTGCCGGGGAGGGGTCCCGTCACGGCAAGACGCTCGCCGCCTAGATACAGAACCCGGGGATCACACAGGTTAGCTTGTTTGGCTTTTCCGCAGGCGTTGCGTACGTAAAGACGTCGCCGTCGTGTCCCACGCGGTTCATATAGAGCGTGCCTTCGCTCTCCGATGTGTCGGGGCTCACCGTGCGCTCCCACCAGCAGGTGTCCTTGCCCTTCCACTGGCGGACCATCGTCTCGTTCGTGGAATACGGGCTTACCTTGAGCTCGCGGAAGAGCTGATACTCCTTGCCCTCGCCGTTGTAGATGTCTGCCAGGTAGTGATAGTCCTCGGTAAACGAATCGGGCGGTTGCGTACCGCACAGCTCGACCATGGCGGGCAGCCAAAGGGTTGCGGGCAACTCGCTCAGGCACGATGCGCTGTTGGCGGCGCCCACATTGTTCGAGACCTTCTTGACACCTTTAATGAGCGCGCGCAACTCGTTGGGCAGCAGCTTAAGGCCGTCGCCGTTGAGCCACTCCCGCAGCTCGCAATCTGCCCAGCCGGCGCTCGGCGGTTCAGCCGCAGCGTTGCGCTCGGCAATACCCGCGTCGAACATAAACGTCAGCCCGGCCTTGCCCGTCCCGTCCAGAAGCTCATCGTGGCGGATGCCCACAAGCTGCGCGCCAACCTGCAGCCCGTTGGTGAGCGTGATACGCTTGGTACACGGATAGGGGATATGCCCATCGGCATCGAGCAGGTGATAGCGCTTGGCAATCTCGCGTGCCTCGCTACGGGTCTCGGCGGCCTTAATCTTGAGCGAAATCTCCTGCAGCTGATCCCAAGTGTAGTCGTCAAGCGAACCGCGGATGCCGTCCAGGTAGTCGGGGATGCCAAAGCCATGGGTCGCCGCCCCAATGACGCTGAGCCCCGCAACGGCTGCAACGACGCCACCGATAATAAAGCGGCGGCGGGTCATGGCATCGTGCCGGGCCTGCTCCAGGATCTCTCGCGCGCGCTCGCCGGCGACGTCGACCTTAAGGTGCGTGCCAGAATCGATATCAATCGCGGCCTCGTCTCTTGTGCCTTCGCGGCCCTCGGATTCGGCATCGGTGAGGTATGCCGAGAGCACCTCGAGCATCTGCTGCTCGGTGGGACGATCGCACTGCTCGACTGAGAGACCCTTCATGATGATTTGGACGAGCGCTTCATCGCCCTCGCAGCGCGGCTCGAGCGGCGCCGGCTTGGTCTTGGTCTTTACGAGATAGAACGAGCCGGTTGCAGCGGCGTCCGTCGACTCAAAGTCAAACGGTTTGCGACCGCTGTAGAGCTGGTACAGAATGCTCGAAAGCGCATAGACGTCGATCGCGGGCGAACGGCGAAGGGCCGCGATGCCTTCGATATCCTGCGTGAGCATCTCGGGCGCGGCGTATGCGGGTGTGGCAAAGCGCCAGATGTCGGCGCGCCGGGTGATCGTGTCGTCGCCGAGAGCCATGGTCGCGGAGCCCATGTCGATGAGGCAGGGGTCAAAGGAGCGATCGGCGATCTGCTGCTCGAGCGTTCGGCTAGTGGTGCGGAACATGATATTGGCAGGCGACAGGTCGCGATGGATGACCGGATTCACGAGGCCTTGGGTCATCAAGAGCGCACGAAGCACGGCGTTTCCGACGGCGGCGACCATCTGGGTGGTCAGCCCGCCCGAGGCGTCGTGCGGAAGCAGGGGCAGCGCCTGCTTGAGTGAGGTGCCCTCGACCCACTCCATGAGGATGAGCGGGTCGTCCTCGCACGATCCGTAGCCATAGACGCGCGGAAATCCGCGCAGGTGCGAGACGGTACACAGATGACGGTACTCCTCGAACAGCGCAGCGGTGTTGGCCAGGTGCGCTGCCGATTGCTCGGCGGAGCGGTCGGGGGCTTGGCCAGAGAGAAAGGCGTTGTCCTTGAGTAGCTTGACGGCAAAGACCTCGCCGCTTGTGTTGGTCGCGCGAAGCACGTGCCCGATGTTGCCGTTGTTGCGGTGGGCCGTCTGGAGAATAAGCGTCATAAACCGACGCTTGGCGTCGTCCTCGGCACTGGGGTCGACCGCCACGGCGGTGTCGAACGTATCGAGACGGATGAGTTTGTCGCCATAGGCGCTATCGGTAGTATCCATGGCGTTCCTTTGTCTAGCATGGGTTGCTGCGCGTATACGTGGGCAGTGTGGATATCGGTAAAGTACCATGATAGCCACACTGCCCACGTATACCGCTGAGTATTGTCGTTTACGACGCAGAAGGTAGAAGACGAAAGACGGACGGCGACCGTCTTCCGATCGCTGTCCGTGCTAGTCCACAATGACAAGGAATGTCGTGTAGAGACCCAGATGGAGCCTGTCGCTGTTGGCGATTTCCACGGGGGGATAGACTTTGCCGGGTTCGCGTTGGTCGCGCGGCGGCTCAATCACAATATCGCCGTCGCCCGCGCCCGATTCGAGCACTGTGCCGTTGGTCGATCCAAGGCCCTGGGCGTACCAGTGCTCACCCTCGAGCCAAATACGAAGATGCTCGCGCGAGGCGTCGGCGCCTACATCGGTGATGCTGGGCGAGGTTTTGGGCAAAGAACCAATCACGGTGCCGCGCGGATCGCGTGTGAGGGGATGGATTTGCATGTCGGCGCAGTTGTCGGCATGGGTTCTGAGCAGACCGAGGTTGGGAGCGACGGTGTGCGGCTGCTCCAGGCTGCTCATAAAGCCACGTCCGACGGTAGTTTCGGTGGTGCCAAAGTGCCCGCCCGTCTTGCTGTCGCAAAAGCGCTCGACGGTGGCCACGCCTTGGATGGGGTCGGCGAGCGCCCCCGTTGCCACAAAGAGCATAAGGTAAAGCGTACTCTTCTCGCGCACGGCATTGCCGTCAAAGTTGTCGATGCGATTGAGGGCATTTGCATATAGGCGGCTGTCCAGCTTGTAGCTGGCGAGAGCCGACATCATTTCGTTGGCGGCCGGACCGCGATAGTGCTCGGCGATTGCCTGATAGGCGGACTCGCCGCCGCCGAGCTTGCTGCAGATTGCCGCGGAAAGGTTGAGCGTGGTGACGGTAAAGTCGCTGTAGATGGCGGGCGCGCACTGGTCAGGCTTGCGATGGACGATGTAACGGGTGAGATACGAGCGGTTGGAAGAGCACTTCTCGAGCAGGGTACTGCCGAGATAAGAGTTTCCATTGATGAACATTCGGGCGATCTCGAGATGTTTAAGACCGCCGAACGAGCGAATATCGTTATAGAGGACCGAGCAAGGCGTCTCTGCTGCCACGGATACCTCCTTTGATTGCTTCCTAGCCAATATGGCGATAGGAATTAATGGCCCCGGTGGGCGACGTATTAAATGGCTGCACAATAAATAGTGTAACCAAAGCAACATTATAGGCCACATGTTCGAAATTGCAGGAAGACTGAGAGATTTGGTTTGGACTGGACGGAAATCCCCCTCTGTCTTGATCTGTAACATTTGGACCCGATTTTGCCCTGCATCTGTTACAGATTGAGATAATCAGCCGGGCCCACCTCGTCCGCCTCGTCATCTGTGGTTTACGTGGGGGCATACGGAGTACGGGTATACTAACCGGCGGCGAATCTGCTCCATCGCTTAGAGCTGCTGCGTCTGGACGGCGCGTGATAGGGCTGCCAAAGCGATCGCCAGCGTGCTGAGCAACGTCCTCTCTGTGCGCACCCGTTTTTGTATGTATTAGCGCACTACCAAGCACGCTCGCGCGGCCGCATGCCGTGCCCATAACGCGTGCAGATAAGGAACAACAACATATGCGCAATTCTGTATCCGACGTCACGGACGCCGAGATTCTGGACGAGGCCCGCGAGGCCATGACCCAGGCTGCCTTCGATGCTGCCGACGAGGCCAGCGCCGCCGAGACCGTCGAGTCCGCGACCGAGAACCTGCCCGCCTTTGACGAGCTGGGCCTTTCCGACGAGATGCTTCGTGCCATCGAGAACCTAGGCTACACGGCGCCCACGCCTGTCCAGGCTGGCTCGATCCCCGTGGTGCTCGAGGGCCGCGACCTGCTTGCCGCCGCTCAGACCGGCACCG
>CABRLT010000132.1 GCA_902471785.1 uncultured Collinsella sp. | reverse complement strand
GAGGAAAACGGATCACAAAACGCGGCGGTGCGTCTGGCCGAACGAGTCCCCATACCCTCGTTCGGTCAGACGCGCCGCCGCGTTTTGCTTTTGTGCCGTATAATGTCCACTAACTATGACGCGATACAAAAGAAAGGTGTTTGCCCATGCAGGCACAGAAGGCGGAGGGAACCCGCGACCTTATCGGCGCCGAGATGCGCGCCTGGCAAAAGATGCAGCAGATTGCGGCCGGCGTGTTCGAGCCGTTTGGTTTTAAGCCCATCGAGACGCCCGCGATCGAGCAGGTGGACGTGTTTGTCCACGGTATCGGCCAGTCGACCGACGTCGTGCGCAAGGAAATGTTCCGCGTGTTTAGCGGCGCCAACCTGGAGCGCGTCTTTACCGAGGGTACCGATACCAAGCTCAAGCCCAAGCAGCGCTTGGCGCTTCGCCCCGAGGGCACGGCCGGTGTGGTGCGCGCCGTCGTGGAGAACAACCTGGTGCCCCAGGGCTCCACGCCGTTTAAGGCCTACTACGCCGAGGCCATGTTCCGTGGCGAGCGTCCCCAGAAGGGTCGTCTGCGCCAGTTCCACCAGGTGGGCATCGAGTGGCTCGGCGCTCCCGATCCGGCGGCAGACGCCGAGTGCATCATCATGCTCATGGAGTTCTACAAGCGCCTGGGCTTCGATCTTTCCAAGCTTCGTCTGCTTATTAACTCAATGGGCGATGCGCAGTGCCGTCCGGCATACCGCGAGCAGGTCAAGCAGTTTATCCTCGATCACGCCGACGAGATGTGCGATGAGTGCCGCGAGCGCGCCGAGCTCAACCCGCTGCGCGCCTTCGACTGCAAGAACGACCATTGCCGCGAGATCATGGCCGACGCCCCGCTGATGGGCGACAACCTGTGCGACGAGTGCCGCGAGCACTACGAGCAGGTCAAGCGCTATTTGGATGCGGCGGGTATCGAGTATGTCGAGGATCCCACCTTGGTGCGTGGCCTGGACTACTACACCCGTACTGTCTTTGAGGTCGAGGCTCCCGGCGCCGGTGTCGGCTCCATCGGTGGCGGCGGTCGCTATGACGGCTTGGTCGAGCTCGAGGGTGGCAAGCCCACGGCAGGCGTCGGCTTCGCTGTCGGTTTTGAGCGCGCCCTGCTGGCCTTGCAGGCCTTTGGCAGCGACCTGGGTGCCGAGGAGGTCCCGTGCGTCTACGTCGCCAACGCCGGCAAGGAGCTGCGTCAGAACGTCTTTGCCATTACGCAGCAGCTTCGCGCCGCAGGTATCGTGACCGAGGCAGACTATCAGGGCCGTTCGCTCAAGGCCCAGTTTAAGCAGGCCGACAAGGTGGGCGCCAAGCTCATTTTGGTCTTGGGTGGCGACGAGCTTGCCGCCGGCAAGGTCAAGGTGCGCGACATGGAGAGCCATGACGAGGTCCTCGTCGATCTGGCCAACGTGGTCGAGGCGGTTCGCGAGCGCCTGTAGCGCATCTTTTTGAGCTTCGGGCCTGCTAACGTGCCCTGCTCATGGAGAGCGATTGTTACGGGGGTGTTTCGCTTTTATGCGGAATGCCCCCGTTTACGTATGCCGCCCACCGAGAAATACGACCATTTAGGGCAAAACCTTTGCAATGCAGAAAATACTTTTGTGTGGTAAAGCGCAATCAGTGTCGAAAGTATTTCTCAAGCGCCTATAATGAATACCGCATGTTACGTGCATAGAAGGAGGAATGGGAGGAAACGTGGCTGAGAACCTAAGCAACCAGTCTGTACCCGAAGCCGCGGCGCGCGTCGCTGCCGTGGTCAACCGCCTCGTTAACCGAATCGGCTCGAATGCCGAGTCCAGGGAGCGTCTCGCCGAGATCGAGATCCCCGAGGAGCTGCGCGACAATCTGGCGCTGTTCTTGCGCCTGGAGCGCCGTGTGCTTAGCGAGTATGATCCCGAGATCGCGGACCTGTTCGACAAGATTTTGACAGCCGAGATTGTGGTCAATGCCGGCAACCCCGGTACCTGCGCTGCCGACGAAGCCGTCGACGAGCAGGGCGTGCCCACCGCCGACGAGCCCACTGCCGTGGCATTTCGTGAGGTCGTCGATTTGATCGACAGCCTGCCGCTCGATAAGCAGCAGGTCATTGTCCGCGCCTTTACGAGCTTTTTCCATCTGGCAAACCTGTCGGAGGAGAACTACCGTGTGGCGCAGCTGCGCGAGCGCGAGGCCGGTGCGTCGACCGATACCGAGGTCGATCCTGCCAACGAGCTTACCGTTGCCTATCACCAGCTGGTGAATGAGCTGGGTGTCGAGGGTGCCAACGAGCTGCTCGACAAGCTCGAGTTCCACCCTGTCTTTACCGCACATCCCACCGAGGCCCGTCGTAAGGCCGTCGAGGGCAAGATCCGCCGTATCTCCAACCTGCTGGAGGAGCGTCCGCGTCTGGGCGGCTCCGACCTGGTGGAGAACGAGCGCCATATGCTGCAGGAGATCGACGCCCTGGTGCGTACGAGCCCCATCGCGCTCAAGAAGCCCACGCCGGTCGAGGAAGCCGATACCATCATCGACATCTTCGATAACACGCTGTTCGACGTTATCCCCGTTATCTATCGTCGTTTTGACGATTGGGTGCTGGGCGACAAGGCCGGTACTGTGCCGCCGCTGTGCCCGGCGTTCTTCCATCCCGGCAGCTGGATCGGTTCCGACCGCGACGGTAACCCCAACGTCACCGCCAAGGTGAGCCGTGAGGTCGCCGCCAAGTACTTTACGCACATGGTGCTCAAGCTCGAGGACAAGTGCCGCCACATCGGCCGCAACCTCACGCTCGAGGCCACCTACAGCAAGCCGTCGGCCGAGCTCATTAACCTGTGGAACCATCAGGTCGAGATGAGCCCTCGGTACACGGCCCGCGCCGAGCTGATCTCCGAGCACGAGCCGCATCGCGCCGTCATGCTCGTCATGGCCGACCGTCTGAACGCCACCGTGCGCCGTATCACCGACACCATGTACCACAGCGCCGACGAGTTCCTGGATGACCTGCGCGTCGTCCAGCGTTCGCTTGCTGCCTGCGGTGCCGTCCGTGCCGCCTACGGTCCGGTCCAAACCATCATCTGGCAGGTCGAGTCCTTCGGCTTCCATATGGTCGAGATGGAGTTCCGTCAGCACTCCGTGGTGCATGCCCGCGCCCTCAAGGATATCCACGAGAACGGTATCCATGGCGACCTGCAGCCCATGACGCGCGAAGTCATCGATACCTTCCGTGCTATCGGCTCCATCCAAAAGCGCTACGGCAAGAAGATGGCGCACCGCTACATCATCTCGTTTACCAAGAGCGCCCAGCATGTGGCCGACGTCTTTGAGCTTGCCCATCTGTCCTTTGCGCACGAGGAGGATGTCCCCGAGCTCGACGTGATTCCGCTGTTCGAGCAGCTCGAGGACCTCGAGGGCTGCGTCGACGTGCTCGACCAGATGCTTACGCTCCCCGTGGTGCAGAAGCGCCTTGCCCAGACCAACCGCCGCATGGAGGTCATGCTGGGCTATTCCGACTCCTCCAAGGATGCCGGTCCTACCACGGCCATGCTCGCGCTGCACTCCGCGCAGGAGCGCATTGCCAAGTGGGCCGAGAAGAACGATATCGACTTGGTGCTCATGCACGGTCGCGGCGGTGCCGTGGGCCGTGGCGGCGGTCCGGCCAACAAGGCCGTGCTGGCTCAGCCCAAGGGTTCGGTCAACTGCTTCTTTAAGCTCACCGAGCAGGGCGAGGTCATCTTTGCCCGTTACGGCAACCGCACGCTGGCTCAGCGCCATGTTGAGTCCGTTGCCGCCGCAACGCTTTTGCAGTCGGCCCCGAGTGTCGAGAAGACCAACACCGAGACCACGCAGAAGTTCTGGGATATGGCCGAGAAGCTCAACGCCGCAAGCCACGAGCGCTATCTGGACCTGCTGAACACCGAGGACTTTACACCGTGGTTCTCGACCGTGACGCCGCTGACCGAGGTCGGTCTGCTGCCGATCGGCTCGCGTCCCGCCAAGCGCGGCTTGGGTGCAAAGTCGCTCGACGACCTGCGTACCATTCCGTGGATCTTCAGCTGGAGCCAGGCACGCATTAACCTGGCCGCTTGGTACGGCCTGGGCACCGCCTGCGAGCAGTTGGGCGACCTTGACCAGCTTAAGGCTGCCTACCAGGAGTGGCCGTTCTTCCGCACCTTTATCGATAACATCGAGATGTCGATCGCCAAGACCGACCAGCGCATCGCCAAGATGTATCTGCACCTGGGCGATCGCCAGGATCTGTCCGAGAAGGTCTTCACCGAGATGCAGCTCACCCGCAAGTGGGTCCTTGCCATCGTCGGTGACGAGTGGCCGCTGCAGCGCCGCCGCGTGCTCGGCTGCGCCGTTCGCGTGCGTAACCCCTACGTCGACGCCCTGTCCATTGCCCAGGTTCGCGCCCTTCGCGAGGTGCGTATGAACCAGGACGAGATGGCCGAGGAGAAGAAGGCCGAGTACATGAGCCTGATTCTTTCGACTGTGACCGGCGTCTCGGCAGGTTTGCAAAACACGGGGTAATCGATAGCCCTGTAGTCGTCCGGGCCCGCCATCAGTTTACTTTTAGGCACGTCCTCGGACATGCAAGAAGCCCTCGCTGCGCACTTCGTGCGGCGA
>CABRLT010000131.1 GCA_902471785.1 uncultured Collinsella sp. | reverse complement strand
GGGCGCGCGCATGTGCGACCTGGACCGCGCCGCGCGCGACGTGATTGAGGACGCTGGCTATGGGCAGTACTTCACGCATCGCCTGGGCCACTCGATCGGTCTGCAGGACCACGAGCCTGGTGACGTCTCGCTCGTCAATGAGCAGATCGTAGAGCCGGGCATGACGTTCTCCATCGAGCCGGGCATCTACCTCCCCGGCCGCACCGGCGTCCGCATCGAAGACCTTGTCCTGGTCGCCGAGTCCGGCGTCGAGATCCTCAACGCCTACCCCCACGACCCAGTCCGCCTAGACTAGGCACGCCACCAAAGCTCCCCTAGAAGTTGCGGTGAAATAGGGACTGTTCAAGGCTTCTAGCCCATAAAACAGTCCCTATTTCACCGCAACTGATGAGGGGATGGGTTAGCGCAGCAGCCCGGCAACTTCGCCGGCTAGGGTGATGGTGCCGGCGGCTACGAAAGGTTCGCCCGAGGCATCGAAGGCGGCGAGCGCCTCGGATACGCTGGGGTACACGCCCGCGAGCTTATCGGCATCAACGAGGGCGGCGAGCTCCTCTGCCGGCAGGGCGCGATTGGAATCGGTCTGGGTTACGACCACGCGCGGGAAGGCCGGGATCAGCACATCGACGATACCCGCCACATCCTTGTCGGCCAGCGCGGCACACAGCAGCGTGGGGCGATTCTCAACGCACGGGTCGATCTCGTCCAGTGCACTCACAAAATTCTCGCAGCTCTGGGGGTTATGGCAAGCGTCGATCAACTTGAGCGGATCGGTTCCTAGCACATCAAAGCGACCCGGCGTGGGGCAGCCCATAAGCGAAGCGTCGAGCTTGTCGTGGTCGAGCTCGCGACCCAGATACCCCTCGCACAGCATAATCGCGCACGCGGCATTCTGCGGCTGATAGGCCGGCTTGACCATGCTCGAGGTATAGATCGCGCGCGGCGTGGTGCAGCTAAACTCCACCGTATCGCCCACATGCGCCGGCACCTTGGTCGTGGCATGGCTCACCACGAGCGGCACCACACCGCACTCGCGACAACGGGCGTCCATCACGCGCTGAACGCTCGGCTCGTGCGTACCCTCACCCAGCACAACCAGACGTCCGGGCTTGATGACCGCGGCCTTCTCCCCCGCAATGGCCTCAAGCGTGTCGCCCAGGATGCGCGTGTGGTCGAGGCCGATACCCGTAATGGCAACGGCGACGGGATCGGTCGCACTCGTAGCATCCCAGCGTCCGCCCATGCCGACCTCAAGCACGGCCACGTCCACGCAAGCCTCGGCAAACACCACCAGTGCAGCAGCCGTCAGCAGGTCAAACGGCGTGATGGTATAGGCGCGCTCCCCCGCCGCCACACGACGGGCATTCACTCGATGCCCCGCCTCAACAGCGGCCGAAACGCCACGGGCAAACGCCTCATCGCTCACAACGCGCCCGTCAACCTCCATGCGCTCGGGATAGCGCACCAGCTGAGGCGACGTATACAGCGCGGTCTTGAGCCCCTCGCCGCGAAGAATAGCAGCCGAAAAACGCGTAGTCGAAGTCTTGCCATTGGTACCGGCAACCTGAATGCAATCGAAATACTCGTCCGGACGCCCCAACTCATCGAGCATATCGACAACCGTCTCGAGCAGAGGACCAGCATCCCCAGAAATCCGCCCCGTATCGGCAGCCAGCCCAACAGCCTCACCAAACGAAAGCAACTCAAACGAGAAAGGAACGACATACGACCCAGAACGCTTAGCCATAACCCAAAGTCCCCTCAACATAAAAAGAGGCCCGTAATAAACAACGAGCCCCTCCCATTCAAAATATCAGCCAAACACCGCTTGCAGCAGAATCAAGGCCACAACCAAGTGGCCCTACCAGGCAGCGGACGCCACCGTAACCGCTATGGGAGCGGTTTGGGGCTTTGCTCGATACAAGTTCCGCACGAGCCGAAGGCCACTTAATGTGGCCTTCGTGCGAGCAGGACTGTTCGCAGTAGCGAGCAATGCCCCAAACCGCGCCCCACAGTCCACCTTACGAGAAGTCAGCAACCTGAGCAGTCAGTGCCGCCAGGATCTCCTTGAGCTCTGCTGCACGGTCCCTCTTCTTCTGGACCACCGCGGGCGCGGCCTTGGCCACAAAGCCCTCGTTTGCAAGCGTCTTCTCGCAGCCGGCGAGCTCCTTCTGGGCCGCGGCGATCTCCTTCTCCAGGCGCGCCTTCTCGGCCGAAAGGTCAACCTTGCCCTCGAGCACCACAAAGACCTCGACGCCGCTGTCGACCACGGCGATGCTCGCAGCCGGCTTCTCAACGTCAGCACCCATGACCAGCGAAGCGGTGTTGGCCAGCGGCTCAATGGTCGAGCGCAGGCTCTCGAGCTTCTCGATGTCCTCGGCACCGGCGCGCACGACCACGTCGAGCTCGGCCTTGGGGCTCAAGCGGTAACGCGAACGCGTGGCGCGGGCGGCGGAAACGACGGCGCGGCACAGCTCAAACGCGCGCTCGGCGTCCTCGTCAACATACTTAGCGTAGTCGGCGGGCTCGGGCCACTTGGCGATCATGAGCGCCTCGGCGCGGTTCACGTTGCCCTCGGCGTCCAGATCGAGCACACTCGCCGGCATGTTGTCCCAGATCTCCTCGGTGACAAACGGCATGAGCGGGTGCATCAGGCGAATGGAGGTGTCAAGCACAAAAATCAGGTTGCGCTGCGCCTGCAGACGGCCCTCGCCCTTCAAGCGGGCCTTGGTGACCTCGACGTACCAGTCGCAGACCTCGTTCCAGAAGAACTGCTGCACGCCGCGGGCCATGTCGCCAAAGGTGTAGTTCTCGATACCCTCGGTGACCATCTTCACGGCCTTGGCCAGGCGGCTGAACATCCAAGCGTCTGCCGGCGTCTCCACGACGGGCTCGCCGGGCGTGTAGCCCTCCATGTTCATGAGCAGGAAGCGGCTCGCGTTCCAGATCTTGGTCACAAACGACTTGGCCTGCTCGGTACGCGGACTGTCGATAAGCTTCTTAGTCTTCTTGTCGATGTTCGCGTCGAACTTGACGTCCTGATTGTTGGTGCACAGCGTGAGCAGGTTGTAGCGCATGGCGTCGGCGCCGTACATGCCAATGAGGTCCATGGGGTCAACGCCGTTGCCCTTGGACTTGGACATACGGCTTCCGTCCTTGGCAAGAATCGTCGGGTAGATGACGACGTCCTTAAACGGCACCTCGTCCAGGAAGTACAGCGAGCTCATGACCATGCGGGCGACCCACAGCGCGATGATGTCGCGGGCGGTGACGAGCGCCGTCGTGGGGTGATGTCCCTCGAGCAGCTCCGGCTTTTGCGGCCAGCCCTGCGTGGCGAAGGTCCACAGCTGCGAGCTGAACCAGGTGTCCAGCACGTTCTCGTCCTGATGCACATGATGGCCGCCGCACTTGGGGCACACATCGGTGTCCTCGGTAAGAGCGTCCTCCCAGCCGCAGTCCTCGCAGTAGAACACGGGGATGCGGTGGCCCCACCACAGCTGGCGGCTGATGCACCAGTCCTTAAGGTTCTCCATCCAGGTGGTGTAGGTCTGCGTCCAACGCGCGGGGTGGAAGGTGACCTTGCCAGAGTTGACGGCGTCGAGCGCCGGCCCTTTGAGCTTATCGACGGCGACGAACCACTGCTCGGACAGCCACGGCTCCAGTGCGGCGTCGCAACGGTAGCAGTGCATGACGGAGTGATCGAGGTCCTCGACGTGATCGAGCAGGTCGTGCTCCTCGAACCACTTGATGACGGCCTCGCGGCACTCGTCGCGGTTCATGCCGGTGAACTCGCCGTAGCCTTCGACGACCACCGCGTGCTCGTCGAAGATGTTGATCTGCGGCAGGTCGTGAGCCTGACCCATGGCGTAGTCGTTGGGGTCGTGGGCAGGGGTGACCTTAACGAAGCCGGAACCAAAGTTAGCGTCGACATGCCAATCCTCAAAGATGGGAATCTCGCGGTCGACGATGGGGAGCTTGACGGTCTTACCCACAAAGGCGGCCTTCTCGGGGTCCTTCGGGGAGACGGCGACGCCCGTGTCGCCGAGCATGGTCTCGGGGCGCGTGGTGGCAACGACGATGTAATCCTGGCCGTTGACCGGCTCGGTCAGCGGGTAGCGCAGGTGCCACAGGTGGCCCTTCTCGTCCTTATATTCGGCCTCGTCGTCCGAGATGGCGGTGGTGCAGTTGGGGCACCAGTTGACGATGCGCTTGCCGCGGTAGATCAGACCGTCGTGGTACCAGTCGCAAAAGACCTTGCGTACGGCCTGCGCGTAGTCCTCGTCCATGGTAAAGCGCTCGTTATCAAAGTCGACGGAGCAGCCCATACGCTTGATCTGCTCGACGATGATGCCGCCGTACTCGTGGGTCCAGTCCCAGCAGGCGTCGACAAACTTGTCGCGGCCAATCTCCAGGCGGCTAATGCCCTCGCTCTTGAGCTTCCTGTCGACCTTAGTCTGCGTGGCGATACCGGCGTGGTCGGTACCCAGCACCCAACGCGTGGACTTGCCGCGCATGCGGGCCATACGGATGATGGCGTCCTGGATGGAGTCGTCGGTGGCGTGACCCATGTGGAGCTTGCCGGTCACGTTGGGAGGCGGAATGGTGACGGTGCAGTCGCCCACGCCCTCACGGCGCTTGTAGTAGCCGCC
>CABRLT010000130.1 GCA_902471785.1 uncultured Collinsella sp. | reverse complement strand
CTCTCATTGGGAAAGTTCATCCCATTTCTCGGCCTAATTATGGGACGCAGTTTCCGCTTGCGGAGTCTCCACTCAACAGAAAACCCGGGTGGCCTGTTTTTTGGCTACCCGGGTTTTTGGGTTGTCGATATGTTCGACTGGCTACTAGTGGGTCTTGCGGCGCTTGATCAGCATGATGAGGGCTATCACTACGAGCGTTGCTCCCGCTGCTGCTGCGGTGGCGACTAGGGCGAATGTTTGGTCGCCGGTGTTTGCGAGGTTCTTCGCTGTGGTCGTAGTCTTGACCTTGGTGTCGGTCTTAGCTCCGTTGTCGGACTTGGGCTTGTCCGGGTTCGTCGGGGTCTCAGGAGTCTCGGGGTCCTTTGAGCCTTCGGAATCGGTTGGGCCGGCGGTGTTTACCAGCGTATGGTCCAGGAACTTCTTGGCGCCCGCACTTGCCTGTGAGAACAGGCGGCGCGTGCGGATCGGGGTGGCGTTCACCGTTGTGGGCGCCGTCTCCTCGGCCTCGATATTCACGAGCGTCGTGCCGGTGTCGAGGCCCACGTCGTTGTATCCCACGTGGCAGTAATACTGCGCACCGTCATCGTCTGCGGTCAGGTCAATCTCGAGCTTTGAGGCCGTTCCAGCCGCGAGGTTGCCATCGGCACCCACGAGCTTAAACTCTGTCTCGCCGCGGCCCTTGCGGTACCACATATAGGTCGGTGCCAGCCCTGTTTCGCTATCGTCGGCACCGAGTTGCTTCACATGGCCAATCGCCGAGAGCGTCAGGTGGCTTCCCGCCGCGCGCTCAACCGAAGAGTCGTATCCAAGATCCGACCCCTCCGCAGCATCCGCCGCAGGTCCGCTCACGGTCATCGTCATGCCATCGGGCATGGTCTTGACCGTGATGATTGCCGAGCGAATACCTGTTTCGGTCGTGGATCCGTTCTTAACGGCGGCGATGGCGAATCGATACTCCGTATTGGGCTGCAGCCCATCCCACTTGAGCGAGGTCTGCGTGTTGTCGGCAATCTTCCAGCTATTGACGACCGCATCCGCCGCATTGCTCTGTAGCATGCCCACGCCGTAGCTAAAGCCACTCTTGTTTGCGAGTACATCGTCCCAGCTAAACGTAACGCTGGTCGAATCGACGGCGTTTGCCGTAAAGCCCGTCACGGCCGGCGCGTCGGGCATCTCGACGTCCTTAACGTCATAGCCCACGATCCAGAACTGGTCGGTGTCCTTGGTGCCGAGCTTGTCGCCCGAGTCTGCCTCGAACTTGTCGACATCCACCGCGTTGACGCCCAGACGCCACACAAAACCGTACTTGCCCTGCGCGGCCTCGGGCAGGTTGTCGACGGTGCCGCCGTATTCGGTCGATTCACTCGAGGAGTTACCCGTAGTAAAGCCGGCGTTGGCACCAAAGCACAGGCCGCCAAACAACTCGTGCTTTGCGAGCTTCGCGCCCATGACAACGCTGCCGTTCAGCGTCAAGCCGAGCTCGAGCTCCTGCTCCTTGCCCTCCTCGACTTCGATGGTCTGCTCAATGCTCGCCCCCGACTGCGCGGCGGCGCCGTTAAACCCATCGTGCGTGTAGGCGCGCGTTACGCCAGGCTTGCCCAGGCCAAAGGAATCCCCAACGGGAGTCTCGCCGTTGAGCGTCGTTTGATAGGTTCCGGGTTCTCCCGACCGGTTGGTCAAAAAGTAGCTGAGCGGCGTCATATTGTGCTGTTTGGCAATGCGGTCATAGGCCTCGACATTAACGACCGAGGTCTGCGCGCCGAGCGACACGGGCGCCGCCATCACGCCCTTGCCACCAGTTTCCTCATTTTCGATCTCATACTCGTAATAGACCATCGGAATCGTGTAGAGCACGGCCTTGTCACCCTCGCCGGCATGCGACTCATAGCTTACGCTTGCGCTGACCGTGCGCTCGCTCCGGTAGTCATAGCATCCCTCGGCGGCAAAATCGACTGAAGCATTCATCGCGACCAGGGGCGGACCGGTCTGCACCTCGACGGCAACGCCCAACTCGGCGCCAATGGTATAGCCCTGGGATGTCCCCGTGCCCTTTTCCTCTCCGTATGACGTGCCGCCCAACACCAGATAGCCGTATGCCTGCTCCAGATCCTCAACATAGGGCGCATCCTGCAGCACGGCAAGCACGCGCGGGTTGGTATAGACCTTGTAGCGGTCCTTGTACGTGATCTTGACGCTGTCGTTGTCGACATCGGGCAGCGCGAGCGAGATAAATGTGCCGTAGGTAGTGCCGCGACGGTTGCTCTCGCTAATCACCTGCTCCTCGCCGCGGCGCACCTTTCCGTTCTCGTCGAGCGAAAAATGCGAGGCGGTCATCCAATAGTAGTCATCGTTCTTGCGCAGGTCCTCGTCGCGGTGCTTGCCCACCACAGCGATAAAGCTCTCGTTATAGCGGTCCGAACCCGAGACGCTGCCCGCCTTGACGTCGCTGATCCACACCTGCTCTATACCCTTGTGGTCATGCTTGTTGCTGCTGTTGTATTGCTGACCGCTCATGCTCATGGTTCCGACCATGGACCCCAAGCCCTGAGCCCCGCTCTGTGCCGTGTTGCAGGCAAAGTCGCGGAACACATCGCCGCCCACGAGCACCTCGTCGACCGCCAGCTGCTCGGACAGGCCGTCAAGGTTGGCAGTGGCAAGGGCAATAGGCGCCAAGGTGCACGGATAGCGCTTATCCTGAGCGCTATCCTTCCATGCGCTGTTGGGCACATGCATCAGCCCATAGGAGGCGAGGAGCCCGTCTCTGTATTCCTTGCAATCGGAAAGCTTGAACTCGCCAGACTCCGAGTCAAAATACGCGTAGCGGTACAGCGCGCCGTACAGCCCCTTGCTGCCGTCAGAAGCGCCGTAATCAAAAGCGCTGCGTTGCCAGTCATAGCCCGCAAGAATAAGGCCCGTGACGGTTTCACCCGTCTTCTTTCCTTCTTCATCGTAGGCGGCAAACGTGCCGAACGTCGCATTCGCAGCGACCATGGTCTTGCCGTTCGCGGAGAGGGAGATTGCGCCCGCGTCGCCCAGAGCATCGACATGGACGAGCGCACCCTTGGATGCATCCCACGAAAACAGCTCGCAATGCGTCGACTTATCAATATTCTTCTTGCCGTAGGGTGCCGAGACCACGATGGCGAGGTCATCGCAAAAATCGCGATCGAGGTCGCCGGCCGCTAGCGAAACGACAGGAGCTGACTGAAGCTGCGTCCAGGAGTCGTTCCCGCCCTTGTTGTGCGTGGTGTAGTCCGCGGCGTTACCGGCATCGATCTTGACGACGCTTTGCTTCCAGTTGCCGCCCTCCAAGTCATACATGTCGACTACAGCCTTGCGCACGCCGTTCTCGTCGACATAGCAGCCCGCGTAGACAAAAAGCTCGTCGACGCCGTCGCCATCGACATCGCCCGCCTCGACATCAAAGACGGCGTCGTGCTCTTGCAGGTAACCGGCATCCAGGTACTTAAAACGGCCTCCGTCCATCATATTGGTGTTGACCGTCACCGGCAGGCGCGTATCAAGGCTGCGCGTGCGCCCGTTGCTAAACGAATAGAGGACCAGCTCAACCTTTCCGGCGTACGACTTGCCGTCGATCGTCGTGGACGAGCTGTCACCATAGGCGCGAAGCTCAGCAACGCGGCTCTTTTTGCCCGTGCTGGCGTCGCTGCAGAACTCAACACTCGTGGCGTGAATGCCCGAGAAACCGTTGTTGTCGTTGGCGAGTACTGTTGAGGACTCATTGTTGCTTAGGTACGACCAGGTGCCGCCACCGTAGTCGCTATGCTTGTAGAGATCGCTGTTCGTATCGAATTTGTTGACGTTTTGCCAGAACTTTGCGGCGCCCCACACACTTCCATAGCCATCGGTGAGTTTGCTGCTGCCGCCAATGTCACCGCGCTCGACGTTCTCGAGCTTGTCGCGCAGAGTGTAGCGATTGCCATGGCTACCGTTAGCTGCCATATAGACCTCGCTGCGCGTGGCAAACGTCGTGGGGGTATCAGTGGAATAGGGGCCAACGGTATCGGCCGGAATGTCCTCGCTCGTGCCCAGACCCAGGGCTTGATAATCCTGCTCGGTCATATCGGTGATTGCGGGCGCGTCTGCCGCCTGGGCAACCTGGGGCGTGGCCGTGAAGCAGGCGACGCTCGTGGCGATCAACGCAGCAAGCGCCGCCGTCCCGGCAAGCGGGTTTTTCGACAACCGGCGAATGTGGGGGTGTGGAACGTGCATGGGGGACCTCGCTTTACTCGAGTGGAGTCGGCTCATTTTTGCAAATGATACGTCCGACGCCCGATATCACGTGTCTCATTTTCGCCAACGGCGTGTCTCATTTTTGAGAATCCGAGATGCCGCGGAGATCTTATCCCAGCTCAAAGGCCATTTCTGGGATGTATTTTCCGTCGAGTGCCTCATCGGGAAACTGCATCCCATTTCAAGCGTCGATTCTGGGACGCACTTTCCCCTTAGACCCTCAACCGGAAACCGCATCCCACTTTGAGCGCAAATTCCGGGATGCATTTTCCGCTTGAGCCTCATTGGGAAACGGCGTCCCACTTTGAGGGCTGATTGTGGGATGCATTTTCCGGTTTTGCTCTCATTGGGAAAATGCATCCCGTTTCTTGACCGAATAATGGGACGCAATTTCCCGTTGGAGCGCC
>CABRLT010000129.1 GCA_902471785.1 uncultured Collinsella sp. | reverse complement strand
GGGCGTAGGATACATGTCATAACCGTTCCGGGAGAAACATCCCCGGGGGAAAGGAACGTATGAATAAGATCTTCGACAACAAGCAGGAGTTTACCGAGCTCTATCGCGATGCCGTCATGAGCATCAGCGGCAAGAGCGTCGAAGCCGCCAGCGACCTCGACCGCTTTAACGCCCTGGCCAAGCTCGTGGCCGAGAAGGCCCGCACCGTTGCCACCAAGAGCGACGCCCGCGCCACCGCCGAGGGCAAGAAGCGCGTGTACTACTTCTCGATTGAGTTTTTGATCGGCCGCCTGCTCGACAACTACCTGCTCAACTTTGGCGTGCGAGACATGGTCGCCGAGGCGCTCGACGACATGGGCTTTGACCTGTCCGTCATCGAGAACCAGGAGCCCGATCCGGCTCTGGGCAATGGTGGCCTGGGCCGTCTGGCCGCGTGCTTCCTGGATTCCATGGCAGCCGAGGGCATTGCCGGCTACGGCAACGGCATGCGCTACCGCTATGGCCTGTTTAAGCAGGAGATCGTCAACGGCAGCCAGGTCGAGGCCACCGACGAGTGGCTCACCCACGGCTATCCCTGGGAGGTCCGCCGTCAGGACAAGGCCGTGACCATTAAATTTGGTGGTCACGTTGAGGGCTTTGAGGAGAACGGCCGCACGTTCTACCGCACGGTGGACACGCAGGATATCCTGGCCGTCCCTTATGACATCCCCGTTGTGGGCTATGCCGGCGAGACCGTCAACAAGCTGCGCGTATGGGCTGCCGAGCCGGTCGAGGAGCACTTCGATCTGGAGGCCTTTAACCGCGGCGACTACGCCCTGGCCGATGCCGAGCGCGCCGAGGCCGAGGCCATCAGCGCCATCCTCTACCCCAACGACGCCGGCGAGCACGGCCGTCTGCTGCGCCTAAAGCAGGAGTACCTGTTTGTTTCGGCCGGCATCTACAGCCTGCTCGACACCTTTGAGAAGGAGCACGGCGAGAACTGGGAGCTGCTGCCGCAGTTTGTGGCCATCCACACCAACGACACGCACCCCGCCATGTGCGCCCCCGAGCTCATGCGTATCCTCATCGACGAGAAGAAGCTCGAGTGGGACGACGCCTGGAACATCGTGACGCAGGTCGTGAGCTACACCAACCACACCATCCTGCCCGAGGCTCTGGAGAAGTGGCCCATTGGCACGTTCTCCAAGCTCCTCCCCCGCGTGTACCAGATCATCGATGAGATCAGCCGTCGTTGGCACGAGTCGTTCGACACCACGCAGGAGGGCTGGCAGGAGCGTCTGCGCCAGACCGCCATTCTGTGGGACGGCGAGATTCGCATGGCCAACCTGTCCGTGATCTGCAGCCACAGCGTCAACGGCGTTGCCAAGATCCACTCCGACATCATCAAGAACATCGTGCTCAAGGACTTCTACGCCCTCACGCCCGAGAAGTTCAACAACAAGACCAACGGCATCTCGCACCGTCGCTTCTTTGCCGAGGCCAACCCCACCTACGCCAAGCTCGTGACCGAGGCCATTGGCGATGGCTGGCTCAAGGACGCCTTTGAGCTGGAAAAGCTCAAAGAGTTCCAGAACGACAGCGAGTTCCTGAAGGCCGTGGGTGCCTCCAAGCGCGCCAACAAGGAGCGTCTGGCTGCCTACGTTAAGGCCGAGACCGGTCTGGTCATCGACCCCAACACCGTCTTCGATGTTCAGGTGAAGCGCTTTCACGCCTACAAGCGCCAGCTCATGAACATCATGAAGGTGATGGACATCTACAACCGTCGCATCGCCGACCCCAACTTCCACGTGACGCCGACGACCTTCATCTTTAGCGGCAAGGCTGCCTCGAGCTACACCTTTGCCAAGGAGACCATCCGCCTGATCAACTCCGTCGCCGAGGTCATCAACAACGACGCCCGCGTGAACGAGGTCATGAAGGTCTGCTTTATCCCCAACTTCCGCGTGAGCAACGCCCAGCTTATCTACCCCGCCGCCGAGATCTCGGAGCAGATCTCCACGGCCGGTAAGGAGGCCTCGGGCACGTCCAACATGAAGCTCATGATGAACGGCGCCATTACGCTGGGCACCCTCGACGGAGCCAACATCGAGATCGCCGACCTGGCCGGTCGCGAGAACGAGGCCATCTTTGGCCTGACCGCTCCCGAGGTCGAGCAGCTCTGGGCATCCAACAGCTACTTTGCATGGGATACCCTTAACGGCGATCGCGAGCGTCTGGGCCGCGTGATGGACGAGCTCAAGGACAACACCTTTGCGGGTCTTTCGGGCAACTTCGAGAGCATCTACAACGAGCTCATGAACAACAACGACCCCGACCTGGTCATGGCCGATTTCCGCAGCTATGTGGATGCGTGGGAGAAGCTTACCACCGGCAGCTACGGCGACCAGGAGACCTGGAACCGCAAGGCCCTGCTCAACACCGCCTCGAGCGGCTGGTTCTCGAGCGACCGCACCATTCGCGAATACCGCGACGAGATCTGGCACGCGTAAAGGCGCACGAGCTCCCTTATGCCAGCACGGCATTACTCGACAGGCGCGACTGAGCGCCGCGCCCGTCGCTAATGGGTTTAAGAACATCGATGACAGAAGGAGAAATCGATGAGTAAGAAAGAATGCATCGCGATGCTCCTCGCAGGAGGACAGGGCAGCCGATTGGGGGCACTCACCCAAAAGATCGCTAAGCCGGCGGTTAGCTTTGGTGGCAAGTTCCGCATTATCGACTTTTCGCTGTCCAACTGCTCCAACTCGGGCATCGACACGGTGGGCGTTCTGACGCAGTATCGCCCCTACCTGCTGCATGCCTATGTGGGCTCCGGCGAGGCCTGGGATCTGGACAGCCGTGACGGCGGCGTATCGATCCTTCCGCCGTACGAGACGCAGACCGGCGGCGCCTGGTATGCGGGCACGGCCGACGCCATTACGCAGAACCTCGACTACATCAAGGCCAACGACCCCAAGTACGTCCTGATTCTTTCGGGCGATCACCTGTATCGCATGGACTACCGCAAGATGCTCAAGACGCACATTGAAAACAACGCCGACCTCACGGTGAGCGTCATGCCCGTGCCGTGGGAGGAGGCTAGCCGCTTTGGCATCCTGACCACCGACCCCGAGGACGGCCGCATCACCAAGTTCACCGAGAAGCCCGAGAAGCCCGATTCGAACCTCGCGTCCATGGGCATCTACATCTTCTCGGCCGACGTGCTGATCGAGGCGCTCGAGGAGGACGCTCTGGACCAGCGCTCGAGCCACGACTTTGGCAAGGACATCATCCCCAAGCTGCTCGGCGAGAACAAGCGCCTGTACAGCTACGAGTTCCACGGCTTTTGGAAGGACGTCGGCACCATCGCCAGCTTCCACGAGACCTCGATGGACCTGCTGGGCAACAACCCCGAGTTCGATCTGTTTGACAAGAACTTCCCCATCATGTCCAACATCACCACGCGTCCGCCGCACTACATTGGCCCGGACGGCCGCCTGGACGACTGCCTGGTCTCCAACGGCTGCAAGATCTACGGCACCGCTCGCCACTCGATCCTTTCGACCGATGTCATCATCGAGGAGCGCGCCGTGGTCGAGGACTCCGTGCTGCTGCCGGGTGCGCACGTTAAGAGCGGCGCGCACATCTGCCGCGCTATTTTGGGCGAGAACTCCACGGTCGAAGAGGGCGTGAAGCTCGGCTCTGTCGATACCACCAAGGATACGGCCGTCGTTGGAAATGACGTCGTTATCGGGAAGGGGGAATGATCCGATGATCAATCGCAAGGCCATCGGTTATATCACCGCTAACTACTCTTCGACCTACGGCAGCGTGCTGCTCAAGGACCGTCCTATCGCGTCCGTCCCGTTTTTGGGCCGCTACCGCCTGATCGACTTTCCCCTGTCCAACATGATGAATGCCGGCATCAAGACCGTCGGCATCGTCATGCCGGGCAACTACCGCTCGCTGATCGACCACGTGGGCTCGGGCAAGGACTGGGGCCTGGACCGCAAGAAGGGCGGCCTGTTCATGGTCCCCGGCAACGCGTATGGCACCACCAAGGGCGGCATGCGCTTCCTGCTGCGCGACATCATCTCCAACAAGACGCTGTTCCAGCGCTCGGACAAGCCCTATGTTGTGATGATGGGTACCAACATCATCTTTAACATGGACCTCAACACCATCATCGAGGCGCACGAGAACTCCGGCGCCCAGATGACCGTGGTGTACTGCAAGGCCACGCGCAACGTTGAGGACGAGACCAAGCTCGAGATTAACGAGAACGGCCGCCTGACGGGCGTGAGCGCCGGCGTCGTGTATGGCGACAACGCCTCTATGGACTGCTGCATCGTCAACCGCGAGACGCTGCTCGAAATCATCGACCACTACCAGGCTGCCGACTATCTGGACTTGCTCGAGGCACTCCAGGGCGACTTTGGCAACATCGACGTGTGCAGCTACGAGTACAAGGGCGAGGTCGTGGGCGTGTTTAGCGAGAAGTCGCTGTATCGCCGCAGCATGGACCTGCTCGACCAGACCGTGGCCGACCAGCTCTTCGATCCCGAGCGCCCCATCCTGACCAAGGCTCACGACGTGCCGCCTTCGCGCTACGCGACCGGCAGCCACGCCTGCAACTCGATCATCTCGGCCGGCTGCATCATCAAGGGCACCGTGCGCAACTCGATCCTGTCGCGCGGCGTTGTGGT
>CABRLT010000128.1 GCA_902471785.1 uncultured Collinsella sp. | reverse complement strand
GGTATGGGCGAGGGCGTGCACCGCGTGAGCGGTTTTGGCGACAACGCATTTTTGAGCGCGCTGACGGGCGGCATTCCCACCGTGCATTACGGCTACCTGACCAGCGGCGTCGAGGCGACCAATATGCTGCTCGACGCACTCGATGGCGAGGAGGGGGAGAGCGGTCTCAAGACGCTCAAACTTGGGCATCAGCTCATGAATGTCTAGGCCTTGGACGCGTCTGCCTGCCTTTGAGCCCCTGTTTTTTGTCCTAAAACTACCATTCGCCGGCTTATTTCTACCGTTCACCCTACTGTGAAAACGATTACAGACATATGAGACTGAAAACGATTACAGTGTAAGTGTCAAAGATGGCCGGGTGCAGATGCGCCCGTTGGAGGAAAGGGAAGTCATGGACTACCGCAAATCAGCCCAAGAGGTGCTCGACAACATCGGTGGCGCCGGCAACGTTGTTTCGGCCGCACACTGCGCCACGCGTCTGCGCCTTGTGATTGCCGATAACGCCAAGGTCGACAAGGAGGCCCTCGAGAATATCGACGGCGCCAAGGGCGTCTTTGAGGCCCAGGGCCAGCTCCAGATTATTTTTGGCACTGGCACCGTCAACAAGGTCTACGACGAGTTCATTGCGCTCAGCGGCGTCGAGGCTGCCACCAAGGCCGAGGTCAAGGAGGCAGCGGCGCAGCAGCAGAACATCTTTATGCGTGCCATTAAGGTGCTCGGCGACGTCTTTGTCCCCATCATCCCCGCCATCGTGGCTTCGGGCCTGCTGCTGGGCATTATGAGCGCCCTCAACTTTATGGCCTCCAACGGCTTTATCGCGCTCGACACCAATAACTTTATTTATAAGATTGCCGACCTGGTCTCGGGCACGTCCTTTGGCATTCTGCAGATCCTGATCGGTTACTCCGCGGCTAAGGCCTTTGGCGCCAACCCGTACCTGGGCGCCGTCGTCGGTGGTGCATTCATCAACTCCTCGCTGCAGAGCGCCTATACGGTTGCCTCCGAGGGCGTGCAGACCATGGTCAACGTCATCCCCGGCGTGTACAGCTTTGAGTGGGTCGGCTATCAGGGTCATGTGATCCCCATCGTCATCGCCTGTGCCATTCTCGCCTTCCTCGAGAAGCGCCTGCACAAGATCGTTCCCGAGATGTTCGATCTCTTTGTGACTCCGCTTGTCTCGGTGTTCGTGACCGTGCTCGTGACTCTTGTTGCCGTCGGCCCCATCTTTGTCTGGGCCGAGAACGCCATCCTCGGTCTGATCCAGACCCTGCTGACCCTGCCCTTCGGCATCGGTTCCTTTATCGTCGGCCTGTTCTATGCCCCCACGGTCGTTACCGGTATCCACCAGATGTACACCGCCATCGACCTGGGCCAGCTCGCCCAGTACGGCGTGACCTATTGGCTGCCCATCGCCAGCGCTGCCAATATCGCCCAGGGTGGCGCCGCACTTGCCGTTGCCTTTAAGACCCGCGATGCCAAGATCAAGGGCCTGGCGCTTCCTTCCGCTCTGTCCGCCTTCATGGGCATTACCGAGCCGGCCATCTTTGGTGTGAACCTGCGCTTCTTTAAGCCTTTCATCGCCGGCTGCATCGGCGGCGGTTGCGGTGCCCTGGTCTGCGCTCTCACCTCGCTTGCCGCTTCCGGCACCGGCGTTACCGGCATCTTCGGTATCCTGCTGTGCCTGGCACAGCCCGTGCAGTACGCGATCATGTTTGCGGTCGCCGCGGTCGTGTCCTTTGCCATCTCGTTTGTCCTGTACAAGGATGAGCCCAAGGCTTCCGAGCAGGCCTAAGAGTTTTTGATTGAGGGGTGCCCGCGGGTTGTATGCTCGCGGGCGTTTCCCGTATCTGGTGCCGATCTCTGGCGCCTTGTAACTTTCGATCCGTTAGGACTTTGATATGTCTAATGCACTTGGCCGCGACCTTGCAAAGTTGGTTGCCGCTGTTGACGCCGCCGCCTCTGAGTGCGGTCATGGCGTGTATGGCCAGCGCTTCCATATTATGCCGCCGGCTGGCTGGCTCAACGACCCCAACGGTCTTTGCCAGGCGGGCGGCGTGTTCCATGCCTATTTTCAGTATGCGCCGTTTGATGTCGAGGGAGGCGTTAAGGCTTGGGGTCATGCGACGAGTCGCGACCTTATGACGTGGGACTACGTTGGCGCTCCACTGCTGCCCGACGAGCCGTTCGATTGCCATGGCGTGTATTCGGGCTCCGCGCTTGCCGAAGACGGTCGCATTCGCGTACTGTACACGGGCAACGTGAAGCTTTCCGATGCGGACGGCACGTACGACTACGTCAATACCGGCCGCCGCGCCGATACTGTTTATGTCGAGAGCGTTGATGGCCTTGCCGGTCGGGAGTTCAGCCAAAAGCGCGTGGTGTTGGCGTCCGAGGATTATCCCGAGGATTTGACCTGCCACGTGCGTGACCCCAAGGTGTGGCGCGATGATGATGGGCGTAATCACATGGTGCTGGGCGCGCGTCGTCGCGTGGACGGGCCGCATGTCGAGAGCCGTTTTTGTGCGATGCACGGCGAGGGTGCCGGGCGCGATGTGGGCGAGATCCTGGTGTATGGCTCGCCCGATATGCTGAGCTGGGAGCTCGAGAGCCGTGTTTCTGCGTCCGAGCGCTTTGGCTTTATGTGGGAGTGCCCGGGGTATCTGGAGCTTGAGGCGGATGGTGGTGTGCCGGCGAAGTGGCTGTCCTTCTCTCCCCAGGGGCTTGAGGGCGGCCGTTGGGACCGCGGCAACGTATACGCTGCTGGCTACATGCCTGTAACGGGCGACATTACCGGTGGCAATGACGCTTATGAGCTGGGCGAGTTCCGCCTGTGGGACGCCGGTTTTGACTTCTATGCTCCGCAGGAGTTTACGTCCGAGGATGGTCGCCACATTTTGATCGGCTGGATGGGCATGCCCGATGAGCCGACCTATGACAATGCGCCCACCGTGGCGTGCGGCTGGCAGCACTGCATGACAGTGCCGCGCGAGCTTACGGCCGGTGACGGCGGCGTGGTGCTGCAGCAGCCGGCGCGCGAGATCGAGCTCCATTATGCCTCGGTGCGTGTGGGGGAGGGCTCTTTGGAGGTTGCCGGCGATACCTGCTTTGACGTTGTTGTTGACGGTGTCGACGGCGCGTTTACCGCGACCGTTGATGGCGAGCTAAAGCTGGCGCTTGTGCCCGCTGGGGACGAACTGCCCTCGCGCTTTGAGATGCGATTTACCGATGAGGGTCGCGCTTCTGCCGGCTGCGGTCGTACCATGCGCTGGGAGCCCATCGACGAGGTTCGTAATGTGCGCATTGTTGGTGATGTCTCGTCGGTCGAGGTGTTTGTGAACGATGGCGCGCTCGTGTTTTCGACGCGCATCTATCCCGAGGCCTATGGCGTGACCGTTGACGCTCCGGGTGCGAGCGTGAACTATCACACGCTCAATATCTAGGCGTTTCGTCGCATATCGGCGTTATACTGCAGCCGTTGCCCACGATGAGGGGAACACCCGCATCGTGGGTTTTTGCTTATGAAGGGGCGATGCCTTGTGGATGTACAGCAGCTAGAAGAGGCCTGGGCTGTAAGGACCGGCGCGCGTGAGGCGCGTCTTGTTGCGGCCCCGCATGTGCCGGCGGCTCTGTCGCTGCTGGGTATTGTGCGTCCCGGTGACCGCCTGGTGGCCTTTGCGGACGACTTTGTCGATGCGTTTGCGCGCGGCTTTGATGGCTGCGATGTCGCGCTGGTGGGCTCGGGGTCCGCCGATGCGTTTGCTGCCGCGTCCGAGGGCTTTGATGCTTCGTTTGATGCCGAGGGGTCGCACCTGTGGTGGTTTGTTAACTCAATCGGTGGCTTTGGTCTGCGTGTGCCCGATCTGCGCGCTCTGGGCCGCGCTGCTCGTGAGGCCCACGCGCTGCTGGTTGTGGACAACATCGTGGCGTCGGCTTTTGGCTGCGATCCGCTGCGGCTGGGTGCTGCGCTGTCGCTTGAGGCGCTCGATCGCGTGTGCGCCGGCAAGGCTCCGTGCAAACTCGTTGCCGCTTCGGTGGCGCGCTCGCAGCTCAAACGCCATCATGTGGATGCTGCTGCCGAGTGCGCGCATGCCCTGCTTGAGGGCTGTGGCTTGGCCAAGCTTGATTTGCCTGCTGACGAGGCCGCTGTGCTGGAGCGCGGGTTCGACTCGCTCGACGCTCGCATGCAGGCTCACTTTGACCGCGCACGTGCGCTGGCCGAGTATCTGGCCGCCAACGAGATGGTGCGCAACGTGCGCTATCCCGGGCTGAGCTCTCATCCCGACCATGCGGTTGCAACGGGAATCCTCGAGCATGGTTTTGGCCCGGCAGTTGAATTTGACCTTATCGAGCGTAGCGCGGGAGAGCTGTTCGACGCTTTGCCGGGGGTGTTTCGCACATCGCCTGCCGGCGGCGCAACGACGCGCCTCTTGGCCACGCGCGGCAAGCAGGGGAGCACCATCCGCCTCTTCGCCGGCACCGACAACCCCCTGGTCGTAGCGTCCGCCCTAGATAACGCCCTCCGCAACTAGCTAAATCATCCTCGACTCCATAAGTTGCGGTGAAATAGGGATTGATTTACGGCTTTAACCGCATAAACAGTCCCTACTTCACCGCAACTTATGAGAAGGGGTTGGGTAGCTAAAAGCCCCATTACAGTTTGAGTTGTCCGAAAGGGCGGCTCTTTTCCGTTGCACGGCTATA
>CABRLT010000127.1 GCA_902471785.1 uncultured Collinsella sp. | reverse complement strand
GTAAAACGCGAACGGTAACGGACGGTTATGAATTGGCTTCTCGGAAAACAAAAAAGGCCAGCGCCGAAGCGCTGACCTGCATGTTCTTTGGTGGGCCGTCAGGGGGTCGAACCCTGGACCTTGGGATTAAGAGTCTTGAACGTGATGTTATGGAGTGCCTTGTAGCAGCAAAATCGCAGGTAGTTATGTTTCCACACGCTCTCACCGCACTGAAACTGCATTGCAGAACGGATATTGACGGATATCCGGCAATGCATAAAGCCCCTCCCCGGCAGTTCATGCCGGGGAGGGGCTGCATCTATCAATTTCTAAAGTCTTTTTGGCTGCCGACGCGCACGATTGCCAATCCGAGAAGACCGGTCAGCAGTCCTGCAGCAGCGCCGACAATAAAACAGATATCAAATGGATTCATATGCACACCTATCGATAGAGTTGCTTGACGAGCGCTTGGCCGATGGCGACGTTGGTGTCGCGGCCCTGGTATCCGTCCGCACCCGATGATCCGCACGAGATACCTTGAGCGATGAGCCACTGCTGGTGTTTGAAGACCGTTCCCGAACCCATCTGTCGCGCCTGAACACCGCCGACCACGGGATAGACTTTGCATCCGACCTTGTCCTGCAGGGCGCGGACGGCATTCGAGCCAACCCCGCCCTTGACGTACTCGATTACGCCGCGGTCGCATGCCCAAAGGTATCGCTCATTCGCCGGCCATTGACCGGAGATCACGCCATCGGCAGTCGTGCCGAGCTGGCGTTGCAGCTCCTTGGCCATCTTCGGGCCGAAATATCGCGTGTCTCCGAGGCTCGGGACCGTATTGTCCGCGACTTCGGTATTGGACCCGTTTAGCGTCTTTCCGTCGCCAAGCCAATAGAGCGTGCCGTCCCATGGGTAGCTGTAGTACGCCTTGATGTTGGACTCGCGCCCGGTCTGGTCGCCCTTGGTGCCGGTGACGGTCCCCTTTTCAGAAATGGAGAATTGAGCCAAGAGGTCGCCGCGAGCTGATCCATAGGGAGAGACGCACACGGCGGTGTGGCACTTCTCGTTGAGGTAGATGTCTCCACGCTGGGCGGACTTGACGCCCATCTTACGCCAGCCGAATAGGCCCGTCTTGAGCAGCTGCTCCCGCATGTTTCCGGTATACGAGGCTCCGAAGGTATTGACGCCGACCGCGCGGAGGGCGGTCACTACGGCCGAGGAACAGTCGCGATCGCCACCGGCAATAGTGACGGTGGTGCCGTCGGACAGACAAATCGTCTCGGTCGTTCCGTCCCCCATGCGGTTGGCCTGCGAGTATCCGTGACCGCCGCCCCCATCATGGGAGACGAGGTGTTCCATGACCTGCGCGAAGGCCTCGCGCTGTGTGATGGCCATGGCCTACTCAACCGCCTTGGCGTCATATGCGGCATGGGGCTCGCTGTACGACATGGCACGCTTCGAGTCCGACGCGCCCTTGGTGGTCGGATCGACGATCACGCCGAAGCCGGCGAGAACGGTCAGGATAATTCCGACGAGCTGGATGAGCGACCCCTGGGAGATAGGCGCCACGACTCCGAGGATTCCGAGCACCTGATAGGCTGCGCTGATTACGGTGGCGGCCAATGCCGCGAGCGTCTGCTTATTCTTGAAGCGAAGGGCCCAGTTGATTTTCATTTTTCAGCTCCTAATCTGACCCGCCGATACCGTGATGCAGGTCGTAATTCTTCTCGACGCGGTCGAGCCGGTTGAACAAGGTGATGACCTGTTGCTCGACTTTCGTGAGGCGCTCGCCGTGGTCGTCGAGCTTGCGGTTGATCTCCTTGACGCCGTCCTTGATCTCGCTCGTGTCGCCGCAAAGGCTGTCGAGCTTGTCTTCGGTCCGCTGCTCCTTGGCAGACGATGTTTTGGATACGGAGACGCGCCCGATGAAGAACGTTACAATCACAACGGCGGCCGAGAGGACCGACGTTGCCTCCCCGATGCTCAGCGCCGGCACCCTAAGCCTCCTCCGCGTACTCTTCTCCGACGATCTCCTCATATTCGTCGCATGTGATCCACTTGCAAGCCACGGCTCGATGCACCATGGCCTTGGTCCAGAGGCCGCGCTCGTAGTAGCGCCTCACCTTGTCATAGTTCTTCGAGCGCGCCGCCGTGGTTGCAGCCTTGACGCGTCCCGCCATTACTGTTCACCCCCGACCGTCATCATCAGGTAGTCGATGTTTGCCGTGTTGGTCTCGGTTTGGCTGGGCTCGGCGACCTTCTCGCGCATCTGCTCAAGCAGCTTGTCCACGTCCGGGGCCTCACCCTTTCCGTAGGCGGCGACGGCCGCGGTGTAGGCGAGCTTTCGCGCCTTCCGCTCAACGTACTCGTCATCGTCGATAACGCCCGCGTCGTGCGCCGCGTCGGGGTCGCCGATCTGCGACAGCAGATCGCGCAGGGCGTTGACCTCGGCCATGGTGCCGTCTTGAAGCTCGTTGGGGCGCGGCATGTCTTCCTCAGTGTCCATGCGGACTCCTCTCTTGTCGGGGAATGTGTCGCCATCGTATTAGCGCCGTGAGATTGCCGGGCCGCTTCGATGGGCGCAAAGAAAGAAGGCGCGCCGCGGCACGCCTTCGATGCTTCTGT
Source organism: uncultured Collinsella sp. (assembly GCA_902471785.1). GTDB lineage: Bacteria > Actinomycetota > Coriobacteriia > Coriobacteriales > Coriobacteriaceae > Collinsella. Next base: position 2,108 of record CABRLT010000127.1, on the reverse strand, counting down.
TATTTCGCGGCCGCTTCGCTTAGGCCGCTGCTTTGAGTTGCCGGTTCTCCGCTATTGCGAGGGCTTGCCTCCGCTTGAATCGTCCCTCGGGTTGGCCTGCATTGAGCACCCCCCCCTCCCGCGCGAGATTTTCGAACAGGCTGCGGTACAGCGCGTCCATGGCCAAAACGCTGCGGTGCGCGTCCAGCCGCTTCATGCCGCCGCGCCAGCTCTGGTAGCTCTGCTCCACCTGCTCGGGGGTCATGACGCCATCGGCGACCATGCGGGCCATCTTCTTGAGCTTGCGGCGCTCCCGCGTTATGGAGTCTCGGCACGGCTTCACGACTATGCGGCCCGTCTCCGTGTAGAAGATGCGCTTCTTCAGCCACGTGAAGCCGCGCGTGAGCTTCACCACGCGGGTCTTGCGCGGGTTCAGCTCCATACCCAGCTCGGCGCACTTGCGCCCTATCAGCAGCAGGCACACCTGGAGGTACTCCTTGCTCTCGTGGATCAGGTAGAAGTCGTCCATATAGCGCCCGTAGGCCTCGGGGCGCAGCATCTCGGTCACGTAGTGGTCGATGCGGTTGGGGTGGGCCACCGCGCATATCTGGTTCGGCTCGCTGCCCAGACCCAGGCCCACCTCGCCCTGTGCGTCTATCAGGCGGTGCTCGAGGGCGACCACGCGCGGATCGAGCAGTGCGTCGGACACCTGCCGCTTGACGGGTTCGTGGGCTATGCGGGCGAAGTAATCTGAGAAGTCGCCCAAAAGGATGTATCCCTCGCGCCTGTGCCGCCGCCAGTGGTCGGCCAGGTGGCGCTTGAGCAGCTTCAGGGCGTAGTCGGTGCCGCGCCCCTTGATGTTGGCGGAGTTGGCCGTTATGAGCGTCGGGACTATCGCGGGTACGAGGGCGTTCTGAGAAAGCGACTTCTGAATCACTCGCTCTGGGAAGTGCACGGCGCTGATGTGGCGCAGCTTGCCGCGCTCCCACAGGTCGAAGCGGATGAAGCCCCGGCATATGTCGCGGCCCTCCAGAAGGTCGTTCCCCGATTTGACCGCGTTTCGCAGATAGTCCTTCATATAACGCTGCGTGGAGGACTTCCACATCACGCCGCCCGCCGCCTGCTTGGAGGCCTTGCAAAGGCTGTTGAGGTCGGCCACGGCCTCAAGGGTGCACGGCTTCACGCGCTCGGCCTTGGCCTTGGCGCGCCTCTCCTCGCGGCGCTTGCGGCGCGCGGCCCTTCTTTCCTCGGAGTTCATCGAAGGCACCCCGCACGGCTCTCAGTGTGGCTCTGGCAGCCGCTTGAGGTATGGCCATGAAACGCGGCGAAGCCACGGAGCGCCGCGCCATGCAAGCAGCGTCCGGCCACCCTCGCGGGGTGCGTATTTACGGGCGCATGCCCGACGGTCGCGCCTTCCTTCCTCTTCGCGCTCTGCTTTCGGCCCTGGGGCCTACTCGGTCTGGCAATAAGGGAATCCGGGGCGGGGGCGAACCCAGACGTTCGTCGCCGAATTGTAGTTGGCATTGCCGTTGTTGTTGACGTAGCACACGTTGGACGAGGAGCCACCCATGACGGAACGCAACCACCAATTGTACCGATAAACAAGGCGCGACCGCCGCCCATTATAGCGAACGCAGGCGCTCTAGCTCGGCCTCGGCCTCGGCTATGCGCTCCTCGGTGGACTTCTTGCCCGTCACGCGCACGTTCTTGCGCGCGCCCTTCAGCAGCTTGATCTCCTCCTCGACCATGGCCGCCAGCTCCTCGAAGCGGTTGGCGTTCACGGGCAGGCCGATATCCATGAGGCACTGCATGTCCAGAATAAGCTGCTCGCAGTCCGCTATGGCCAGCGTCAGGTAGCGTTTCCTCTCCAGCGCGTTGAACGAGGTGTTGGGGTAGAAGCAGTCGGCGCGGTTGACGTTGTACACGATGCCGCGCGCCGTCTCCACGGTCGGCACCGCATTTAGCAGCCTGTAGGCCTTGGGCACTACCGAGGAGGACGCCATCAACTTGTTGACCTCCACGCGGATGGCGATGGCCTGCGTGAAGAACTTGTACTCGGAAACCTCGCGGTTTCGCTGGTAGACGCCGCTCATGGCACCTCCTGGGGAAACTGGCAAAAAAACGGCCCG
>CABRLT010000126.1 GCA_902471785.1 uncultured Collinsella sp. | reverse complement strand
AAGCCGCTCCAAACTCTGCGCCACCTTTAAAGTCCAGACGGGCGAATCACTGGGCTCCTATATGCGGAGGCATCGTATGGAACGCGCGCAGGACCTTTTGGCCGACAGCCCCCTTTCGATAGCCCAAGTAGCCGAGCGACTCGGCTATCCCCAACAGGCGGCCTTCGCCCAAGCGTTCAAACAATACACCGGCATGACACCCACGGCTTGGCGAAGCAAGCACCGCTAAGGTCCAAGCTCCTTGGCCGTTACGGAGCGATTTAATTAGCCGCCGCCCATCAGCTCGCCCAGGATCTAAACGTCAAGATGCGCACAATCAAGCGCCTTTTTGATAAGAGGGACAGATCGATCAGCCAAATACAACGGAATGTTGAGCACCCCGTCGTCGAGCTTTAGGTTCTTAAGTGAGTAGCGGACCCTCAGTGGAGTCGTCTCCGCATGCTTGTCGGCATAGTACTTAAGGCTCTTGGAATGAACGACCTCTCCCGATTTGACCTCGACGGGAACGATTTCGTTTCCGACTTGAATCAAAAAATCGACTTCGTGTTTCGGTTTCTCGTTTGTCCAATAGCGCGGAGCGACATCCAGCTGCAGAAGCAATGCCTGAAGCACATAGTTCTCGGCAAACGAACCTTTGAACTCGGAAAATAGCGCATCCGAGATGGCAAAAGCGGACGCATCCAGCCTTGCCATGCGGCGTAGCAAACCGACATCAAGACAGTAGACTTTAAATGCCTTGAGGTCATCGTATGCAGAGAGCGGCACGCCACCGGCAGCATTAAGGCGAACCGCCATGATGAGCCCAGCATCGGCAAGCCATTCCAGAGCATCCTCGTATTCTCGAGCACGAGCCCCCTCGCGCACCGCACCCCAAACGAACTTTTTATTCTCGCGCGCCAACTGAGTTGGAATCGAGTTCCATATTTGCGAAAGCTTGGCGAACTGCGCATGGCCACCATGCTTGGCAAAATCGCGCTCGTAGGAATCCAAGAGATCGGACAACACCTTATCGACCTGAACGATATCGCCCGTCTCCACCCACCGACCAAGAGCCTCTGGCATGCCGCCACATGCAAAATAACGACGAAGATGCTCGACGAGACGGATATGGAAGAAATCGGGCACTGTCTCGATCTGATCCAGGCCGCCAAGGTATTCGTCGTAGTTTGCAGCGCCCTCGGCTTTCAGAAACTCGGAAAAGCTCATAGGGTGCATCTCCATGAACTCGACCTTTCCCACCGGAAAAGCGCTGGTCTCACGGGACAAGCGAACGCCCAACAAAGACCCTGCGCATGCGACGTGATACTCGGGGGCCTCGTCACAGAAGTATTTAAGGGCGCCGACTGCAGAAGGGCAATCCTGGATCTCATCAATAATAAGCAGCGTCTCGCTGGGATCGATAGGCTGTCCAAGTGCCAGGGAAAGGTTTGAGATGATCCGCCGAGGATCGCGCGTACCTTCGAAAAACTGAGCGTACTCGCTCTGTACCCCAGGTGACGGTTCCTCGAGCGTCAGATACACAAAATTGCGGTACGAGGTTCGACCGAACTCCTTAAGCGCCCACGTCTTTCCAACCTGGCGCGCCCCCTTAAGGATAAGCGGCTTACGATATTCCGACGCTTTCCAAGCGTTAAGCTTGGCAATGATATCTCGCTGCATGACCGAACCTCCCGCAAAGAAACTTCCGTAAACGTGATATTTCCCACATTTTACCCTAGGTAAAACGTGACATTTATCACATTTACTGAAGTTTTAAGCTCATTTCGCCACACTTTCATCACATTAAAAAGGCGGAGGCGCATTTTGCGGGAACCCGGGAGCCCCGGCAGGGCGGGTGCTTGCTCAAAATGAGTTCCCTTCAAAACAATGGGCGCGCCAACGGCACGCCCATTCACTCAATTCCATTCAGCCCACCTGACCCGAACGGCCGAGTCGTCTGGCCGGGGAAGCCCCGAGTCGCCGGGGTGTTTGCTCCAAATGAGTTCCGCATGCAAAGAAGGCCACTAAATGTGGCCTTCGTCTTGCATAGGACTGTTTGAAATTTGGAGGAAATACCCCGGCGACTCGGGGCTTCCCCGGCCTCGCAGCTACGAGAGCGACGTTCTCAGCAACTCGTTGAAGAGCTTCGGGTTGCCCTTGCCGCGGCTCGCCTTCATGCACTGGCCCACCAAAAAGCCGATGACCTTCTGGTTGCCGTCACGATACTGCTGCGCCTGCTCGGCACAGTTTGCCAGCACCTCGTCCACGATCGGCTGCAGCGCGCCGGCATCGCTCACCTGGCGCATGCCACGCTCGTCGACGATCTTGTTGGGGTCGTCGCCGGTCTGAGCCATGGCCTCAAAGACCTCGTGCGCCTGGTTGGAGCTGATGGCATCGGTCGCCAGCAGCTTGGCAAGCACTGCCACCTGAGCCGGCGCGATGCCGGACTCGGCCAGCGAGACGCCCGCGCCCTTAAGATAGGCGATCATCTCGTTCACCAGCAAGTTTGCGACCGTCTGGGCCTCCTTGCCAGCCATACCGGCAGCGGCAGCCTCAAAGAACTCGGCAAATTCCGGGTCGCCAGCAATCTGCTCGGCATCGGCCGCCTTAATGCCAAAGTCGGCCTCAAAACGGGCGCGCTTGGCATCGGGCAGCTCGGGAATCTCGCCACGGCAGCGGTCGATGAACTCGTCGTCCAGATCGAACGGCGCCAGGTCGGGATCGGGGAACAGACGATAGTCGTCTGCCGTTTCCTTCACACGCATGACCACGGTACGCTTGCGGCTGGGCTCCCAGTGACGAGTCTCCTGGTAGATAATGCCGCCCTCCTCGAGCACCTCGGCCTGACGGCAGATCTCGTAAGCAAGGCCGTCGTGCAGGCTCTTAAACGAGTTGAGGTTCTTGAGCTCGGTCTTGGTGCCCAGCTTGGTCTCACCGCGGCGGCGCAGCGACACATTGCCGTCGCAGCGCATGGAGCCCTTCTCCATGGAGCAGTCCGAAATGCCCAGCGTCACAAAGATGCGACGGAGCTTTTCCATAAACAGGCGAGCCTCCTCGGGCGTGCGCAGGTCGGGCTCGGTGACGAGCTCAATCAGCGGCGTGCCGCAACGGTTGTAGTCGACAAGCGACTCGGCCGCGGCGGTAATGCGGCCCTCGGCGCCACCCACGTGCACCATCTTGGCAGCGTCCTCCTCCATGTGGATGCGCAGGATGCGGATGGGCACCGTGTAGGAACCGTCCTCGCGACGCTCGGGCATCTGCAGGCTGGACGCGTCGTAGCTGGCCAGGTGGCCGGCACGCTGGTTGCCCTCGCGCATGGTCGACGTCATGGACGTAGACAGGCCCTCGGCGTTGGCCGAAGCGCTCGGCAGACTCTGGGCCTCGGCCTCGCCAAACGCGCAGTCGGGGCGCTCGGCGGCACCGCGACCGGTCACATCCAGATCCAGGTGACCGTACATGGCAAAGGCGACCGGACCCTGCGTGGTCTGGAAGTTCTTGGCCATATCGGGATAGAAGTAGTGCTTGCGGTAGAACATCGAGTGGCGCTGAATCTCGCAATTGGTGGCGAGACCTGCCTTGACGATGCTCTCGATGGCGCGCTTGTTGGGCACCGGCAGGGCGCCGGGCAGGCCCAGGCACACCGGGCACACGTTGGCGTTGGGCTCGTCATCGTGGCTGAGCTTGCAGTTGCAGAACATCTTGGTATCGAGTGCGGTGAGCTCGGTATGGATCTCCAGGCCAATCACGGCCTCCCAATCCTGCAGGACCTCGGAAAGCTCCTTCATTACAGCTCGCCTCCCTTCCCGGCAAAATCGGGCGCGACGGAAAGCGCGGGCGCACCCGTGGCGGCATCGGCAAAGCCACGCTCTAGGGCGCGGGCAAACGTGAGCAGCTGACGGTCCTTAAAGGCCGGACCAACCAGCTGGGCAGAAACGGGCAGCTTGGTGTCCTCGCCCAGGCCCAGCGGCACCGAGATACCGCCGTTGCCGCAAATGTTGAGCGAGATAGTGTACAGATCGGAGAGGTACATCTGCGTGGGGTCGCTGATCTCGCCAAACTTAAAGGCCGTACGCGGCGAGGCGGGCATAAGGATGGTGTCCACCTTGGCATACGCGGCGTCGTAGTCCTGCGTGATGAGCGTGCGGGCCTTTTGCGCAGCGTAGTAGTACTTGTCGTACACGCCCGAGCTCAGCAGGTAGGCGCCGAGCATCTGGCGGCGCTTGGCCTCGGCACCAAAGCCGTGGGCGCGCGAAAGCGAGCTCTGGTCGGACAGGTTGGCGCAGCCCTCCTCCTGATAGCCGTAGCGAATGCCGTCGAAGCGGGCCAGGTTTGAGAACGCCTCGGCCGGGCCGATGACGTAGTAGGCAGCGATGGCGGCATCCAGGTGCGGCAGGTCGACCTCGACCAGCTCGGCGCCCTGGTTCTGCAGCTCCTGGGCGGCGCGATGAACAGCGGCCTTGACCTCGGGCGTCAGGCCCTCGGCCTCCATAAACGCAGGGATAATGCCCACGCGCTTGCCCTCGATGCTGTCGTTGAGGTGCTCGGTAAAGTCGACGGCGCAATCCTGGCTGGTGCAGTCGTACGGATCGTGGCCCGCACCGGTAAGCGCGTTCATGGCCAGCGCGACATCCTCGACCGTGCGGCCAAAGGGGCCCACCTGGTCGAGCGACGAGCCAAAGGCAACCACGCCGTAACGGCTCACGGCGCCATACGTGGGCTTAAAGCCCACCACGCCGCACA
>CABRLT010000125.1 GCA_902471785.1 uncultured Collinsella sp. | reverse complement strand
AAGGACATGCTCGACATCCGCAAGCGCTTCGAGCCGCGCGCCGAGGAGCTCGCCAAGAAGTACGCCCTGGCCCCCTACACCATGTTCATCGGCTCCGGCGCCCTGTGGGGCGAGACCATCCTGTTCTCGATGTGCATCCTCGAGGAGATGCAGTGGAAGCGCACCCGCTACATCACCTCGGCCGACTTCTTCCACGGCACCCTCGAGCTCGTGGAGCCCGGCGTCCCCGTGTTCCTGTTCATGGGCGAGGACGAGAACCGCAAGCTCGACGAGCGCGCCCGCGCGTTCCTGACCCGCGGCGTGACCGGCGACACCGACATCAACATCATCGACACCGCCGAGTTCGCGATCCCCGGCCTTGACGACGAGTTCCGCGTCATCGTCTCCCCGTGGATTCTGACGGTGCTCGTGACCGACCGCCTGGCTCGCTACTACGAGACGGTCACCAAGCACAACCTCAAGTATCGTCGCTACTATCACCAGTTCGACTACTAAAGAAAACGGGTGCGGGAACGTGCCGGGCTATTGAGAGGAACACAGAATGAGACAGTACATCATCGCCAGCCATGCGCACTTCGCCACCGGCATCAAGGAGAGCGTCGAGCTGCTCTCGGGCGCTCGCGACAACGTCCACGATCTTTCGATGTTCGTCGATGGCCGCATGGACGTGGCCGAGGAGGCCCAAAAACTGCTGGCAGGCATGTCTGCCGACGATGATGTCGTTGTCTGCACCGACCTCTTTGGCGGTAGCGTTAACAACGAGTTCACCAAGATCGTCCAGACGCGTCCCCGCACGTACCTCGTTACCAACATGAACCTTCCTCTGCTCATCCAGCTGCTGTTCTCTGACGAGTCGGCGCCGGTTGAGGAGACGATTCGCGCCATCGTCGCTGCGGACGATACGCGCGTGAAGTTTGTCAACGATCTTTTGGTCGATGACGAGGGGGAGGAAGAGTTCTAATCCGCAGCACCTACTGACACGCCGTATGACGGCACAAGACCTTTGGGGGGTCACATTATGATTCAGCTACTTCGCGTTGACCATCGCCTGCTTCATGGCCAGGTCGCAGTTTCCTGGGTTCAGGGCCTTGGCTCCAACTGCATCTTCTGCGTGGGCGATAAGGTCGCTAACGACCCGGTGTGGAAGACGACGCTCAAGATGGGCAAGCCTGCCGGCTGCAAGCTCGTCATCAAAGATATGGAGCATGCAATCGAAGCTATCAACTCGGGCGTGACCGACAAGTACAAGATGATCATCTGCGTCGCCACTATCGCTGAGGCAAAGCAGCTTGTTGAGGGCTGCCCGCAGATCAAGTCGGTCAACCTGGGCAACACCAAGCCCAAGGACGAGAAGCGTCCCGACGCTCGTCAGGTCTCTCGTCAGATCTTCCTGACCGCGGCCGAGGAAGCCGATGTGCGCGAGATGCTGGATCGTGGCGTTGAGGTCGAGATTCGACCCCTGGCCGATGACCCCAAGGTCGACTGCGCCAGCGTGCTCTAGGCGTTCAATTTCGAAGAGTCTGAGCTCTTCGTAGTGTCCTATATGGAAAGGGGGATGTATGCTTACCCAAGCAATCCTCATCGGACTTATCGCCGCATTTGGTAAGTTCGACTGCCAGCTCGGTACGCTCTACGCGTTCCGCCCCATCGTCCTGTGCCCGCTCGTGGGCCTGGTGCTGGGGGACCTGCAGTCCGGCCTCGCGATCGGTGCGAGTCTGGAGCTGCTGTTCATGGGCTCGATCTCCATCGGCGCCTACGTGCCGCCTGATGAGACGATCGGCGGCGTGCTCGCCTGCGCCTTCGCTATCCAGCTGGGCCAGAGCACCGAGGCAGCCATCGCGCTTGCCATGCCCATCGCCACGCTGTGCCTTGCCATCAAGAACATCCTTAACGCCGCCCTGCCAATCCTGGTCGACCGCGCTGATGTCTACTCCGGCCAGGGCAACCTTAAGGGTGTCTATGCGATGCACTTCCTGATCGGTTTGACCGGTATCATCATGGCGTTCCTGCTGTGCTCGCTGTCGTTCTATCTGGGTGCTGACGCCATCCAGGGCCTGCTCGACTTCATCCCGCCCTTTGTCCTTGCTGGCTTTGGCGTTGCCGCCAACTTCCTGCCTGCCATGGGCTTCGCCATGCTCGGCCGCCTGGTGCTCACCAAGCAGCTCGTGCCCTTCTACTTCCTGGGCTTCCTGCTGTGCTCCTACGCCAACGTGCCCGTCCTGGGCGTCGCCCTGATCGCCATCATCATCGGCATCGACAAGTTCGACCTGCTCGGCCTGGGCGGAGCCCAGCCCCAGCTCTCCGCGGAAGGGGATGAGGACGATGACTTCTAGTCCCGAGAACAAGATCACGCGCTCCGACCTCGTCAAGAGCGCCGTCAACGTCGGCGCCCTGGGCATGGAGTTCTCCTGGACCTACTACAAGCAGATGAACATCGCCTTCTGCCTGATGGTCGCCAACATGCTCAAGAAGATCTACGCCGGCCGCCCCGACGACTACGCCGCGGCCCTGCACCGCCACTGCGCGTTCTTCAACATCACCGTCCAGTTTGCCCCGTTCGTCGGCGGCATCGCGATGGCCATGGAGGAGAAGATCGCCCGCGGCGAGATCGAGCCCGAGAGCGTCAACGACGTCAAGGCCGCCCTCATGGGTCCGCTGTCCGGCATCGGCGACTCCATCTTCCTGTCGACGCTGCGCGTGGTCGCCGCCGCGGTGGGCATCAGCCTGTGCCAGGCCGGCAACCCCTTCGGCCCCATCGCCTTCCTGCTCATCTACAACGTCCCCGGCTTCGCGCTGCGCATCTGGGGCGCCGTCAAGGGCTACGAGCTGGGCGTGGGCTTCCTGGACGAGGCCCAGAGGACCGGCCTCATGCAGAAGATCATGACCTGCGTGGGAATCGTGGGCGTCATGGTCGTGGGCGCCATGTGCAAGGACATGTTCTGGGCCAGCATCCCGGTGGCCATCGGCTCGGGCGAGGACGCCCAGACCCTCCAGGACATCCTGGACGGCATCATGCCCGGCATGCTCGGCATGATCGCCTTCTGGCTGTACTACTGGCTGCTGTCCAAGAAGATCAACCCCATGGTGCTGATCGTGGCCACCATGGTCGTGGGCATCATCGGCGCGTTCTTCGGCGTGCTGGCGTAAGGGCCCGGCTGCATAGATTTTCGTTGCAACCTGGAAAGGGGATGGAGCAGGCCTATGCCCTCCATCCCTTTTTGTATAGAAGGAGTTCGTATGTTCGCGAAAGATCGCGAAGCAATGCGCCTGACGCCGGCAGAGGTCAGGCTGATTCTTATTGAGTCCCTGCAGTGGTGCGCCAACAACGCGGTCTACTTTTTGGGGCTTATCGGTGCGGCCACGTATGATCTGGCCGGCACGGCCTTTTTGGTTGCCGCCATTACGCTCGTGCGCAATCTTATGACGTCGGCGGGCAATATGGTGTCGGGCTCGGTCATCGATCGCTTCGGACCGCGCCGGACGTCGTTTGTGACGTGCGTGATTACGGCAGTGCTATCGCTTGGCGTGGGGTTGGCGCCGTTGTCTGTCCCCGGGCTTGTGTTTGCCGCGTGCGTCTTGGGACTTGCGGGCGGCTTTATCAACACCTGCACGCATGCGTTTCCGGGATACCTGGAGTCGACCACCGAGGGCCGTACCCGCGTGAACGGCCTCATGGTGTTCTACAGCAATATCGCCTATACCGCTGGCCCGCTGCTCGGCGGCGCCATCGTGAGTTGCTTTGCCACGCAATCGGTCTATCTGCTCATGGCGGGCATGATGGGTGTGGCGGCCGTGCTCTCCTTGGGCTGTCACGAGTGTGTTGCTCCCGCAAAAGGGGAAAAGCCGAAGGGCGGTATTCTGGGCGGCATGGCCGAGGGTGCGCGACTTACGTTTCGCGATCACGACCTGCGCCTCATCTTTATATCGGGCTTTTTGGGTTTCTTTGCGTTCGGCGCGTTCGATTCGCTGGAGTCGTTGTTCTACCGCGATGTGCTCAACGTGGATATCGTCTGGCTGGGCTGGCTGTCCTCGGTCGTGGGCCTCACTTCCTCGGTGGGCGCGTTCATCCTGACCAAGCTTTCTGCTCGCCATGTCAACCTGCGATTGCTGCTCGGCGCGCTCATGGCCGTGGGCATTGGGTCCATGGTGTACGTGGGCACCGATATGCTGGGGGTCGCGATTATCGGTCAGGCGATTAACGGTCTGGCCTGGGGGTTCCTGGAGCCGCTGCAGATGATCTTGATTCAGGAGCGTGCCGACATCAAATACCTGGGGCGCATTACCGGCTTTGTGCGTTTTGGACTGATGAGCGCCGGCGTGGTGCCGCTGCTGGCGGCTCCGTTTTTGGCGGAGGCTTTGGGCGTCCAGACGGTACTGTTTGGAGCATCGACCATTATTGCGCTGGTAGGAACGCTGTTCTTTGTCACACAAGGGAGACGCCGGGGGCGTTAGCTATACATCAAATTCTAATTTAATACCACTCACCAGAGAATTTCGACCGTTCACCGAGGATTGGAACAGATTGAAAAGTGGTATTAAAAACACGTTGGGTGTATGTCTATAATTGGTATCGAAAAGAAACGCGATGTATAGATTCGCGTGCAGGACAGAAAGGAAAAGCCATGAAGGAAACCGAGAAGATCGAGATCATGCACTTTAGCCAGGAGGGCTACGTCGAGGACGGCAAGAACGTCTACGAGGCCGGCAAGAAGATGACCGCGCTCGCCGACAAGGTCGCCGACGAGGGCTACGACGC
>CABRLT010000124.1 GCA_902471785.1 uncultured Collinsella sp. | reverse complement strand
CGCCACCGCCATGCGCTCGTACAGGCGGCTCACAGCTTTCTCCAAGGGTCGAGACGCGCCTTGAACTGCTGCCGCCACGTGATGGGCGAGCCGTCGCCGCCGACGCGCGTGTAGCTGTAGCCGCCGAAGCTCTCGCTCGCATACGGGCTGTCCAGCTCCTTGGCGTGCTCTGTCTGCCACGCCGTGATCTCGTCAGCGAGGTCGACCACGGCCTGCGGGATGGCGAGCGCCCAGACGGTGCCGACGAACTCCTCGTCCGTGAGTCCGTTGTAGGGCCACGCATGCAGCCCGTCGTTGAAGGTCGAGCCCGTGATGCGGACGTACTGGCCCTCCTTGAGGTCGAGCCCCGCGGGCGGCACGAGGCTACCGCCCTCGATGCGGACGCGCCCCGTGCGCTTGTCGGCGACGAACCAGTTGCGCAGCGACAGAAGCACCTGCTCGAGCATCTCTGCGCCTATCGCTTATCGGTGATGACGGCGGCGAGCTCGGGGCTGAGGGTCTTGACGCCGCAAAGCATGTCGATGGAGACGGTGTCGGTCTTGGTCTTCTGGTCGTAGCCCTGCACGACGCGCAGGCCGAAGCCGTCGTAGGAGGTGGAGTACGCCTTGGGAGCGCCGAGCGGCATCTCGAGCTGACGGGTCACGAGCGCGAAGGCGTTCTTGTGGAAAGCGATGGACGGCGTGTAGTTGGCCGTCTCCGCCGTGGTCTTCTGCACGTTCTGGTCGCAGTAGAAGTCGAGGCCGTACTTGCGGCCAAGCGATGCCTCCTTGAGGGCGGTGCCGTTGTCGCCGACGGCGGAGGCGTTGGTGAACGCCTCGGTGTTGAGCAGATCGGCCTCGGCCTGGGAACCGTAGACGAAGCGGCGCTCCGTGGAGGGTGCCTTGGCGTCCACGAGGAACTTGCGGGCGGCGATGATGTCCGCCACGGCGATGGCGCCCTTGGTGTGGTCGACGCGGTTCGTGACGTCCTTCTCAAGCTTGAGCAGGTAGCCGTCGATCTTGTCGGCGAAGGCCTGCATCGCCGGGACGAGGAACTGTGCGGAGAAGTCGACGATGCCCATCGTCAGCTCCTTGGACGTGACGGCGAACGTCACGTCGAGCAGCTTGTCCATCTTGACGGGGACCTTGCCCTCCGTGGCGTCCTGCACCTCGACCTCGGTAGTAAACTCCTTGGCCTCGAAGGTGGCGGGCTTGCGGACGGTGATGGTGTCGCCCACGCCGGCGACGAACTCGGAGGAGTAGTCGCGGTGGACGAGGTTGGCCATGACGGCGTTGGTGCGCAGAACGTCCAGCGCCTCGTTGGCGATGATGTTGGGTGTAAGGATGGTGTTCGACATAGATACCCCTTAGCCTCTCTGCTCCGCCTTGTACTTCATGTACTCGGCGGTGCTCATTTCGTTGATGTCCTTGCCGCCCTCGCCCTTGGGGGCGTGGGCCACGTCGGCACCCTTGACGGTCGTGGTCGCGATGAAGTCGGCCCAGTCGGCCTTGATGCCCTCGGTCAGCTTGTCCGCGTCCTCGATAGCGCCGTCCTTGACGGTCACGCCCTCGAGGTCGGAGACCTTGAGAACGGTTTCGATGCGCTTGGGGTCGACGCCCGCCGACTTGAGCAGCTCTCGGTACAGGCTGCGCTTCTCGGCTGCGGCCTTCTCGCCCTCGACCTTGGCCTTGTAGTCCTCTAGGTTCTTGACGGCGGCCTTGTACTTTTCCTCGTACTCGTCCGCGCCCTCGCCCTTGGCCTTGAGTGCGTCCAGCTCCTTCTTGTAGCCGTCAGCCTTGTCCGCGGCCTCCTTGAACTCGTCGCGCTGCGCCTTGAGAGCGTTCACGCTCTCGACATGCTCGTCGATGATCTGGTCGATCTTCTCGTCCTCGATGCCCATTGCCTTGAGCATCTTTCGCGTAAGTGCCAACAGAATCTCCCTTGCTTCGGAATGGGCGGGTTCCCACCTGTTGCCTTGGCGGGGCCCGCGCCGCAATACCTCGCGGCAAGGGTGAGTATCCAAACGGAGTAACGCGGCCCTATGCGCCGCCCCTCAGGTGCTTCTCGAGAATCGCCCGGTACGTGTCGCCGTGGCCAGTCGCCGCCTTGCGCAGGAAGTGTTTGCCCTTCATGCGGGAGGTCCCCTCCTCGACGTACGGCGCATACTCGACGTTGGTACCGATGAAGCAGTCGTAGCCTTTGAGGAGGTGCGTGACGGAGTTGCGCAACCTGCCCGTGTCGACCGGGCACGTCGCCTTGGCGTAGCCCTCCGCGACGAGGCCTATCTCCTCCAGGCCCGTCTTGTAGGCGCGCAGGAGGGCCTTCTCGACCTGCTCGATGTTGTTCTGCCGTATCTCAATGCACTCGGCGGTATCCAGCTTCGCGGCGTTTACGATCTCCTCGGTGATGAGGGTGCCGTGCCGGCCGTGGTCGCCGACGCCGCCGACGAGTCCGTAAGCCATCAGTCGGGCACCTCGCAGCCGTAGCCAACGCGCCCGTCGACGTCCGCCTCGATGGCCTCGATGGCTTGCACCGGAACGCCCTCGCACCCGAGCGTGCAGCCGTCGTCGGGCTCGACCTCGTCGCCGCGCTGCGTGCAGATGTAGGTATCCGGGAACGTGAAGCCGAAGCCCAGCTTTACGGCGCAGTCGCCGCAATTCGCACAAGTGAATAGCTCTTTCATGCCTGCCCCAATCTCTCTGCGGGCAGTGTCACGGCACGGTCACGCGGCATGAAAAAAGCCCCGCTGTGATCTATTGGATTTTTGCCTCGTGGGCCTTGTCCATCTCAAGCTCGATAGCAGACGGGCTCTCGCCTCTGAGGAAAAATGGAATCGGGAAGAAGTCAATCTTCCCCGTTTCCTTGTCGATAGCATACGGAGTGTCGCCCGGGGCCATCTTTCCATCGAAACCGAAACCGACGAACCAATGGTATTTGCCCTCGTATGCGCACACCGGGCCGTATCCGTCTACGGCCTCCTCTTCCAGAATCGGCTTTATGGCCTCTTCCAATGTGAGCATGTCAACCTCTTGTCGTCAGGCACTCGTCGACAAGATCGCCAAACTCGGCGTCGTCAACTCGCGCGAACTCCGTCTCCTCGGCCTTGATTATACCAAAATACCAGCTCACGTCCTCATCGCCGCTCTGTGGGTCTATGAACTTGATAGCGTTTCCCGTCTTTTCCGCAACGAAAACGTGTCGTCCGCTCTTGCCGCAAAGCGCGTGGTCCCAGGAAACGGAGACCTCGGCCCTCGCGTCCCCGTTTACCGCAAGGAGGAATGACGTTATTTCTTTCTCCGGCTTATCGCCACCACGTTTCCAAGTGGCCCCCGGAAACACCTTTTTGTACGACTCGGCGCGCGCGAAGGGGTCATATGCCGATATTTTCCCCCACTTATTCATCTTAACCGGCTTCGCAACGACGTCGAGCCCACGCCGTCTCGCCTCATACGCCGGAACGCACCTTTGGCAGTTGTACGAGTACCTGCCGTCTTTGTCCTTCTTTGTCTTAAAGTTCGGGTTGACCTTGGCAAGGTCGGAGCCTGCGGAATGCTCGCCCTTGATCTCCTTGAAAACGCGCCGACCGTTGACAATGGGCGTCGAACCGGGCGCAAGCGCCGTGTCCAACACCTTCTGCTGGTCGCCTGCGCTCATCTTGCGGAACGAGCCGGACGGTATGCCGTACTCCTTGAGCTGTTCCGTGAGCCTCTTTCTCGCCTCGGTCGGCGACACGCCAGCGGCGTCGAGCTTGCGGGCCGTGCCTGGCATCCCCATGAACTCTGAGATGGTGCGGTTCGCGGGCTTGGTGCCATTGACGGCGGGCTTGCCCGCCTTCCATTCCTCGTAGGTCATGCCCTCGGGCAGACGGCTGAAACGCTCGCCGTCGAGCACGTCGAGTCCGTCGCAGCACGCCACCAGCGTGCATCGGCAGTTGCACGTCTCGGCATACGGCGCCTCCGGGTCGCCGGGATAGCGGCACCCGTTGCTGAACTTCTCGCCGACCTCGACCTTCTCGCGGTCAATCTTCCTGTGGCTCGAGCGCGTGCGCAGGTCGAGCGTCGCCACCCATTCCTGCTGCACCTTGATGCCGAGCCCCTTGGCCCTCTTGTAACTGTCGACGCGTCCGGCGTTCTCCGCCGCCGTCGTCGAGGTCCGTGCCAAGCGCACCGCCGCCGCGCGGTTGGACCCCGCCACGTCCTGGATGCGCTTCGCGATTTTGGGTATCGACTCGCCGAGCAGCACGCCCTGCGTGATCTGGTTGGCGATGAGCCGCCGGTTCCATGCCATGTCCTTGGCGACGTTGACGGACGGCTTGGGCAGGTAGCTGTCGTGGTCGGTGAGCAGCCTCTGCACGGTCGACGCGTCCTGCAATGCGTAGGCCGTGTCAACGCCCGCGGCGCTCTCGACCTGCCACGTGCCGTAGTTGTAGTTCTCGGCGTAGACCTCGGGCAGCCTGCCCTCGATGGCGGCGGCTGCGACGACGTTCGCGTGCGTCATTGCCTCGGCGCACTGCTTGAGGACGATTCGGTAGCGCCTGCCCGCCGCTATCTTCCCGCTTCGCCAAGACCTGTATTGGGCCTTGGTGATCTCGCCGGCCTCGAGACGCTCGCGCATCTTCTCGTCGTCGGCCTCGAACTGCGCCAGATAGCGCTTGAGGTTGTCGTAGGCCGTCTTGCTCGCCTCGCCGTACACTCCCGCCACCTCGCGCTCGAACGCCCGAATCTCGGCGTCTGAGAACTCGTGAGCGCTATCCTTCGCCATGCGCCGCCTCCAATCGTCGGCACGCATGGTCGCCCGCGCATAA
>CABRLT010000123.1 GCA_902471785.1 uncultured Collinsella sp. | reverse complement strand
AGATCGATCGTGCCGGCGGTCAGCAAGGTGTTGCCGTCGTTTCGCACCGTGACCATGAAGGATTCGCCTGCTGCTCCGGGCACCACCGCGCCCGAGGTAGCGACTGCGCCCGTCGGAGTGGCACACGCCACCAAGGGCACTTCGATGCCGTGTAGTTCTGCCTCGCTCTTCTCCGCGCTCACAATGTGCGTTGCGAGCGCGGAGAGCATGCTCCCCGACGTCAAAAATGTCGTTATCTGATCGACGGGATGGTCCAGCTCGCACATCACGAACGGCTCCGTGAACAGATCGCCTGCCAAGGTGCTGGCGAAGATGCGGAAGTGCTTGCCCATCACTGCTACCGGGTTGCCTTCTTCGTCGTAGGTTTGTCCCACCTTGCCATCGGTGTTCTCTACATAGAGCACACACCTGCCGTTGTTGCTTACGCTGAACGATGCCGGGCCGCAGCCTGCGGCACCCACGGGCTGCGTTGCAAATACCGGTGCGCCTCGCGTCCAAGTAATATGCTGCAGTTGCTCGTTGACGGTAGCCAAAAAGCCCGTGTGCTGCGGCCACGGCACCGCGTGGGGTACTGTGGCATCTGGCGACATAACGCCCCAGCCCGCAATGGACTGGCCGATCACGGCGTACGATGCACAGCCACAACCGCCTGCGGTCTCGTATGCAACGGGCACCACCATTTTGCCGTTGATATTCTCGGGCGCGCCGAGCTCGATGCTCGACGGTGCCTGCGGAAAGCGGAGAACTTGGCGGAACGTCAGGCTGTCGCCCAAATCATCCGACCACAGGGTAAAGCATTCCAGTGCAACCTGAGCCTCGCTGCCGAGCGCCTTTTCTGCGGTGGCTCCGTGGCGGTGGAGGTAGGCGCCCGACAGACGTCCGTCGACCAGTGTCTTGCCCACCGTGATGCGTGGGCACTGCAGGCAATGGTAGCCATCCTCCTGAAGGCGGCCGCGCGAGATGCTGCGCCACGACGTGTGCGATATCACGCGAACTTCGTCGTTGCTTATGCGCAGGCGCACAACGGACAGTATGCCGGATGTGCTCGCCGTATCGAAAAGGGTGTTGTCGCCGGCGGGGCGCTCACCCGAGACCAGCAGCACGTAGGCGTCCTGGTTTCCTCTTCCGTCTGTATATTCCACCACGTCGAAGTCGTAATCGAATATGCCGTTGCGCTCCACATCGCCCTCGCCAAACCCAAGGGGAAAGTCCACGGGCGTGGGAGCGGACCACGTGCCGTTTGCCTTTGTGTGCACCACCAGGCGCGAGCGACCATTGTCGCCGTAGCGCACCGAGGCGATACGGAACAGGCATTCTACGCCGGCAATCCTTGCCAGCTTCATGTGAGCTTCGCTGAGCACGCCAGCAAACAGCACGTTGTCGCTCGAGGGTTTGATGCCGCCACGCTCGTCCTCCGACACGCCGGCAGAATTGGCGTTCGGGTCAGCAACGGCGTTCGTCGTCTGGCCGATATAGGCGTACTCGTACATCGGCGCGGCGTTTTCGTCGTTTTCCATCAGTGCATGGACGAAATGTTCGACCTGTCCCGTGTCGTCGCTCTCTGCATCCGCCTCGAGCTCAATACGCGTGACCGCTTGATTCCAATCGCGTACGACAGAAGCGACGTTTACGGCAGTGGCCTTAACCTCGGCGCGTGCGAGCAGCTCGGCGTTGGTGACGATGGTGGCCGATGCGATAAATTGCGGCACGCCGCCCGCCTCGGCGTTGCCGGCTGAGCCGAAGCAGGCATCTAGTGTATAGGGCGTATCTCCACCCAATGCGAGCTCAGAGCGCTGGAGTACATACTGGTCGCCGTTGTTCACCGACATATTCCACGAATCGAGGAGTGTGGGCCACGACCCCGACCAAGCCTTGGTGGTCCACTTGAACATCACGAACTGGAGTATCACATCGACATCGACGTCTGCACCTACGCGCAGTCGCGGAAGCTGGTGTCCATCTGCCTTCTCGTACCCAATGAACAGCGTGAGGGATGCGGCGCCGCGCACGGCGGACGAAGCGACGCCTGCAACGCCGGCGCCAAAGGTGACGGCAAGCCCGATCTGGATGGTGAACGAGCCCGACGTGTTTGAATAGTCGAGCGAAATGTTTTTGAAAAACGCCGCGCCGCTGCCGTGCGTGTGGGCACCCACGGCGAGCGCCAGCTTCGCCAGCACCCAGGGGTTGACGTTTAGGAAAAACGGCACCGGTCCTAGGGTAAACTGCTCGGTCCAATTGAGGTCGGTTCTTACCTGGAAGAGGGCCTTAATATTGCCGTATGCGGGGTCGTTGTTGTTACCCCAGGTTTTGCCCACCCAATCGTAGGCGAGCGAGCCGTACAGCTGTGTGGCGATATCCATCGTGAACAGCGGCGTGCAATGGTGGCGAAGGAGCTTGGTGTTTCTTGGATCGGTGCCCGAACCGGCACTCATACTTTTGTACTGATTCCACTTCCCCTCCATCTCGTCGAGGTAGCGGTTTGCCTGCTTGGCGCCCGACTCACGCGGCGATTTCTTCCAGTATTCCGGATCAGGGTTGCCCGAATCGTTCATATAGCTGGCTGGTTTGTATCCTCCGCCAAACAGCACGTATCCAGCAAACGAGAAATCGAAGAGAATCGGAAATGTGGGCATCCAACACGTGAACTTATTGCCGCCGATGCCGGGAAACGCTGCGGGGAAATCAAACGGAGTGATCTCTTGGTCCATAGTGGTGGGGACGATAGTGGTCGATCCGGATTCCGCCTTTGCCGCCGGCGCGGTAACAACGGCCATGGGGGAGGAGAGCGTGTAGGTTTTGCCTTGGTAGTCGAGGACAAAGCGCAGCTTGCATCCTTCTTCCAGAAGGCTCGACGCTGCATCGAGGAACTTGTCTTTGAGCGTGAACGTCGCCAGATTATCCGCGCCCGATGCGCTGGCCTTGACTTGGCCAATCTGCGTGACGGTTTCGGATGAGCTGCCCGCAGCGGGCATCACTTTATTGATATGCAACGTTGCCTGCCCGCCCTGTGGCAGATGGGCCTGCACGGTAAAAGCGTGCGTGTCGGGCTGGTCGTTTGCTGCTTCGTCCGCTGGCATTGCCATGAACGTAGCGTCGGCGTACTGAATGTCCCATTCGTCGAATGTGAGCTGGCGGAAGTACGGCTCGCCATCGGAGAGCGGACGTGTGGGTGCGGTAATAGCGGTGCCGCCCTGGATACGCGCAAGGGGAATCTCGACATCGCGGTAGCCTGCCATGCTAATGGAAATGCCGCCGTTAAAGTCGTACGCGTCGAGAAGCGTCGCCTCGTCCACGTAGCCTTCCGAAAGCGGCGCGACCTCAAAGATGGCCGTGCCTTCGTCATCGGTAGTGGCGGTGAGCTGCTTGCCTGCGGCATAGCGCGACGTGAGCGTGACCTGGGCGCCCGTGATGGGCGTATTCTTGTTGGCGACGTCGACCACGACCACACCGAACATGGTGCGCGAGAGAACGAGCACCCTGAAGGGGTCTTTTTCGTCGGCATGGGCTTCGGTGGGCGCGAACGGCAATATGAAGGCGTTTGCGCTTTCCGGCACGCGCGGCAACATAATGCTCGCTAACGAGGACGCTCCGGCAACAAGTAACGAACGGCGATCAAGCATCTTGGGCTCCCATCCCGCAAGTATCGGTGGAAATAATCCAATTTTGCGAGAAGGCGCCCCGTAGCGGTAGTGCCGTTCAAGGGTCAAAATGTCCAAATTGATCGAGCGAAGCGCCGGGTTCCGGAATGCGTTCGATTCGCTTGGCAGTCCGGTCGCTAACGTAACATATGCGCGACCAGCTCGGTGCGTGTGCCGATGCCAAGCTTTGCGTATACGCCGGATAGGCGGTTTTTGACGGTGCCCGGCGATACTCCCATATGGCGTGCGATTTCGGCGTTGGTCCACCCACGACAGGCGAGCATGGCCATGGTGAATTCCGTGGTCGTTAGATCGTCGGCCACGTCCTCGCCCGAATCGGGGTTGTGGATGCGCCGCCAGCCGTAGCTGAAGCGGTACGTGATCTCGATGATGCGCGCGAAGTCGTCAGGGTATTGCGTTTTTAGGCACGCCTCGATGAGCCCCTGTAAAAGGCCGTGATGCTCGCCAATGAGCTCGATAAGGCCGTCGGGACGCGCAATGTTCCAAGCAACTCCGAAGTGCGTTTTTGCGGCGTCGACGTCTTTGAGACTCATGCATGCCATGGAAGCTGCCAGGTGCAGGAACAGTTCCGAGATCGGATAGCTTCCCTGTTTCATGATCAGGGCATTTTCCGCCATGCCTAGGCTGCGGCCGTATTCGCCGCGCAGATACAAGGCGTGCGCCATCACGTAGCTGGCGAACAGGCGCAGGCCTTCGGGCAGATGCGCCACAAGTGGATAAAACTCTTCGGCAGAATACGGGGAAGGCAAGTGCAGCAGGACACTCGCGGCCGAGGCGAACAGGATATGCGTGGCGTGGACGGCGGGTGATTCCTCGTCAGTTGGCGTATCGAGGATGCCCGCAAGACAACGGCGGGCGTCGGCGATACGGTTGAGCGACAGGCTGGCGTATCCGCAGATAAAGCATGCGGAATAGCGCAGTGCGGAATCGGTGGCGTCAAGATAGGGGCGCGCCGTCTTGGCAGCGAGGGCGGCCTGTCCGCGAAAGTACAGCGCTTCTGCCGTGGCGATGGTGCGTGAATCGGGGTCGGAAATGCCTGCAACCGCAGCGTCAATCTGCCCCGGCACAAAGGCAGTGCACATCAACGGCATGGGAACGCATGGGTAGCCATCGCAGTCCATCTTCCATCTCCCAACAGCTGGCAACAAT
>CABRLT010000122.1 GCA_902471785.1 uncultured Collinsella sp. | reverse complement strand
GCGGCGGCAAGGCCGGCGACGGCGGTTCCCCAGGAGCCAGAGCCAATCAGCGCAACATTCATGACTCTCTCCTACTTATCGTCGGGCTCGGTGACGCGCTTGGTAAACGAGAGCTTGGACTCCTTACCGGCCATGAGCTTTTTGATGTTTGCGCGATGGGCCCACACCACGGTGATGCCGATCATCGCCATGCAAAACTTAAGTCCTAGGCTGCTGTACGGAAAGACTGCGCAGGCGGCGATGGGAAGACCGATGGCCGCGGCAAGCGAGCCTACCGACACAAACTTGGTGATGGCGACGGCCACGATAAACATGCCCAGCAGCGACAGACCAATGGGCCAGTACCAGGCGAGGATGACGCCCAGACCGACCGCGATGCCCTTGCCACCGTGGAAGTTAAGGTAGGGCGAGAAGATGTGTCCCCACACGGCAGCCAGACAGATGACACCGAGCATCCAGTCGCCGGGGGCTCCAGGCGCCATGATGTTCGGCGGAAAACCATAGCCTAGATCAGCGATGAGCGGACGGGCGATGAGGACGCAGATGGCGCCCTTCAGGCAGTCGAGCAACAGCGTGAGCGCGGCGACCTTGGGGCCGGCCACGCGTAGGGCGTTGGTGGTGCCGATGTTGCCGGAGCCCGCCTTGCGAATGTCGGTGTGGTTAAACACGCGGCCCAGGATCAGGCCAAACGGAATCGCTCCGATAAAGAACGAGACCACGGCGCAGATGGCGGTCAGCAGAATCGGATTATGCATCCTTTTGCTCCTTCTTCCTAAAGAAGAGTCGAATGGGTGTGCCGGCAAAGTCGAAGGTCGAGCGCATGCGGTTCTCGATGTAGCGCTGATAGGTGTCGTTGACCAGATCGCTGTGGTTGACGAAGAACGTGAACGTCGGCGGGTTGATGCCCGTCTGAGTCACGTAGTGCATGCGCAGGCGGCGCTTGCCGTCCACCACGGTATGACCGAACTCGCGCAGGTCGGTGAGGAACGTGTTGAGGCGCGAGGTGCTGATCTTTTGCGAGCGCGTCTTCTCGGCGGCGTCGACCATCGCCCAGATCTTTTCGACGCTGCGGCCAGTGAGGGCAGAGATGCGCAGGTACTGGGCCCAGGGAGCCATGACGCCCAGACGGCGGTCGATGGTCTCCATGCAGGCCTCGCGCTTGCGGTCGTCGTCGAGCAGGTCCCACTTGTTGAGCAGCACCACGATGGCGCAGCCGCGCTCGATGGCAAGGCCCATGACCTTCTGGTCCTGCTCGGTGACGCCCACGGAGGCGTCGACGACGAGCAGCGCCACGTCGGCGCGGTCGATGGCGCGCAGGCCGCGGACCATGGAGTAGTACTCGATGTTCTCGTACACGGTGCTCTTCTTACGGATGCCCGCGGTGTCGACCATGCGGTAGTGCTTGCCGTTGCGTTCGACGACCGTATCGATGGCGTCGCGCGTGGTGCCGGCAATGTTGGACACGATGGAGCGGTCGGCGCCCAGGATGCGGTTGAACAGCGAGGACTTACCGGCGTTGGGGCGGCCGATGATGGCCACGTTCAGCGCATCGGGGAACTCGTCGGCGACTTCGTCCTCTTCCTCGGGAAGCAGGGCCACGATGTCGTCGAGCAGGTCGCCCGTGCCGTGGCCGTGCAGGGCCGAGAGCGGCGTGGGCTCGCCGATGCCGAGCGAATAGAACTCCCAGATGCTGTCGTTCTCGCGATCGGGGTTGTCGAGCTTGTTCACCAGCAGAAAGACCGGCTTGTCGCAGCGCTTGAGCATGCGGGCGACCGACTCGTCCTCCTCGGTAACGCCGGTGCGGCCGTCGACCACAAACAGGATGACGGCGGCTTCCTCGGCGGCGGCGAGGGCCTGGTCGCGAATGGACGTGGCGAAGACGTCATCGCTCTTGAGCGGCTCGATACCGCCCGTGTCGACGATGGTGAACTCGCGGCCGTTCCAATCGGCCGTGTGATACGAGCGGTCGCGCGTAACGCCGCGAGACTCGTGGACGATGGCGTCCGAGGTCTGGGCCAGGCGGTTAACGAGCGTGGACTTGCCCACGTTGGGGCGTCCGACGACGGCGACGATAGGTTTCATCTGCACTCCTTTAATGGGTAGGGTCAGTGGAAATGTTAGAGTCCGCGGGCACAATGCCAAGGATGTGCTCCAGGGTATCGAGCAGCTCATGCGGCATGGTCGACACCACATGAACCTCGGCGCCGCGACTGGTAAGGCTTGCGAGTAAATCGTCACGATGATACTCGTCAAGCGTCATGCCGTCAGCGTTGAACATGAGCTTAGGCACAAAGAGCATAACCCCCGACAGATCTTGGGGCAGCTGTTCCAGAATGTCGCAGGCGACGATGAGGCCGGTCACGTCTACGTTGCCGCCAAAGTAGCGGTTCTTGATGGCCGTGACGGTGCCGGCGAGTCCCTGCGGCGATTCCACGAAACGTGCCACGGTGTCGCGTGCGCTGGCGCCCGAGAGGCACAGCAGGTGCTGGCTGCGAGTGACGATGGCCTCGCGGACGCGGGCCAGTCGCGAGGCATCGGCGGCAAGCACGTCGTCGGTCTCGTCCAGATACGAGCGGATCATGCCGATGCCGTCGTAGTACTGCGGGTAACCGTCGTAAAAGTCTGCCTCGGGAGGATCGATGCCGGCGTCCAGATAGAACTCGTCGCTCATCTGGAAGGTGTGGCGGCCAAAGCGCTCATAGGCGCGGTCCTGGAACGGTCGAATCATGGCGATGGTCTCGCGTGCCAGCTCGGGCTTGTCGCTGTATGACCAGCTAAAGCGGTTTTGGTGCTTGGTAAAACCGAGCGGCACAATGCCCAGGCTTGTGATTTGCTCGTGCTCCTCGCAAAAGCGCAGAGTCTTTTCCAGCTCCTCGCCGTCGTTCATGCCGGGACACAACACGATCTGCGCGTGAATTTCGATGCCGGCGGCCATGATGGCTTCGAGTACGTCCATGCCTCGCTGGGCGTTGCGGCCCATCATGCGGCGGCGGACGTCGGGGCTCACAGCATGGACCGACACGTTCATGGGGCTCATGTTGCGTTGGATGACGTTTTGCACGTCCTCGTCGGTGAGGTTCGTAAGCGTGACAAAGTTGCCCTGCAAAAAGCTCAGGCGGTAGTCGTCGTCGCGAATATAGAGCGTGGAGCGGCCGCCCTTGGGGAGCATCGTCATAAAGCAGAACACGCAGGCGTTCACACAGGTACGCATGCCGTCGAAGATGGGGCCGTCGAACTCAAGACCCCAGTCCTCTCCTGGGAAGCGGTCGAGCTCGACGGAGGTGACGGTGCCGTCGCGCGGGTCGAATACCTCCAAATCAACGGTGTCGTCGTCGGCCTCCCAAAGCCATACGATCATGTCGGTGAGCGCCTCACCGTTGACCGTGAGCACGCGCATGCCCGGCTCGATACCCACATCCCATGCGGGCGATTCGGGACGCACGTTCTTTACGAGCGCGCCCTCACCCGGCTCGGGGTCGCGGCTGCGCCCGTAATCGGCCACCTCGGCGGCGTATGCGGGTACGGTCTGGTCCATGGTTAGCGGCAAAGCTCCTTGATGCGCTCGACGGCGCGCTCGATGTGTTCTTGCGGGGTGGAGGCTCCGGCGGTGATGCCGATGTGGTGAGCGTCGGTAAACCACGCGGCCTGGAGCTCGGAAGCTTCCTCGATGTGATACGTGCGCTCGCAGGCGTCTGCGCAAATCTGCGCCAGGCGGCGGGTGTTGCCCGAGTTCTTGCCGCCCACCACGACCATGCAGTCGCAGCGGTTGGCAAGTGTGGCTGCTGCCTGTTGACGCTCGCTCGTGGCGGCGCAGATGGTGTTGATCACACGCAGCTCCTGCACGCGCGGGGTGATAGCTGCCACGACCTCGGCGAGGTTCTGCGCGGTCTGGGTGGTCTGCACGACGAGGCCTACCTTGCCCTTGAACGACAAGGCGTTGGCGTCGGCGGCACAGCTCACGACCTGCGCATCAGTGCCGGCGTGGCCCAGGATGCCCTCCACCTCGGGGTGACCTGGCTCGCCTACGACCACCACGCGGTAGCCCTCGCGCACCAGGCGCTCGGCTGCCATATGGACCTTCTTCACGTAAGGGCAGGTGGCGTCGACGACGTTAAGGCCACGCTCGCGAGCGGCATCGATTACCTGCGGCACCACTCCGTGCGCGCGAATGATTACGGTGCCCGATGCGGCGTCGTCCAGGTTCTCAGCCAGGCCAACGCCTGCCTCAGCAAGCTCGCGCACCACGATGGGGTTATGGATGAGCGGACCCAAGGTATGGACCTGAGTGCACTCCCCTGCCTGCGGCGCGGCGGCTAGCGCCATATCGAGCGCACGCTGTACGCCGTAGCAAGTACCGGCGTGGGCGGCGATCTCGATGGTAAGCGCGGTTGCCTGGTCGAACGCAGTCGCGGCGGTGTTCGTCACGTTCTCGCTCATGGTTAGAACCTTCCCGGATGCTCGGCGCGCAGGTCGTCGCGCATAGCGTAGACGCGGTTCATGGCCTCGGACTCAAACCATGCCAGGCGCTCCTTGCGCTTGAGCTCGGCCGGTGCATCGGATAGCGAGATGGCCTTGCCGGCACGGATCCAGCACTTTTTAGGGCGCATGAGCTTTTTGCCCGCAGGCGTAATATCGGACCAGCCGCAGATAGCGAGCGGGTTGACGGGCGCCTTGCCCATCTGGGCAATGAGCGCAAAGCCGCCGTGGACCTCGGGCTTGATCTCGCGCGAGCGGATGCGCGTGCCCTCGGGGAAGATCAGGACGTCCTCGCCGCGCTGCAGCGCATGCTGGGCGGCGCGCAGGCACTTCATGTCGGCGGTAC
>CABRLT010000121.1 GCA_902471785.1 uncultured Collinsella sp. | reverse complement strand
ACCCCTTGACCCCCAGTCAAGTGCGCTACCAAGCTGCGCCACGTCCCGAAGCTTTTGTTTGTTGCTCTGCTCTCGCTCGCAACAGGGAGTATATTAACCCGAAACTTTAGCCTTGTGCAAGAACTTTTTTATAAATTTTGAAGCAAGTCCAAAATTGTATCTGCGAGCTGGGGTTTTGTTAGCACGGAAAGTTCTTGCGTACCCGCTTTACTCACGATCCAGGCCTTGTTGGTATCGGTTCCAAAGCCCGAATCGGCGCGCGAGACATCGTTGGCGATAATAGCATCGCAGCCCTTACGGGCCAATTTGCGCTCGGCGTACTCGACGACGTTATCGGTCTCGGCTGCAAAGCCGATCACGCGCCGCTCCCCCTTTTGGCGCGAGAGCTCGGCCAAGATATCGACCGTCTCGACGAGCTCGATGCGATCCAGGCGCTCGTTAGCCTTTTTGAGCTTATGGTCGGCAGGGGCCGCCGGGGTATAGTCGGCGACGGCAGCCGCACAAATTGCCGCATCGGCCGTCTGGAAGGCGCTCAGTGCCGCCTGGAGCATCTCTGAGGCGGTTTGCACGCGCACGCACTCCACGCCGCGGGGAACATCGAGCGATGTCGGTCCCAACACGAGCGTGACCTCGGCACCGCGGCGTGCGGCCTCCCCTGCCAGGGCGACGCCCATCTTGCCTGATGAGCGGTTGCCAATGAAGCGCACCGGGTCGATCGGCTCGTGCGTGGGGCCGGCGGTAATCAAGATGCGCTTACCCGTCAGGTCCCGAGGCACGGGATTGAGCACCTCGCAGATGGCCTCGACGATGTCCTCGGGCTCGTTCATGCGTCCCGTGTCCACGTCGCCGCAGGCAAGGTAGCCGCTGCCGGGTCCCACCCCGTGCACGCCGCGGTCGCGCAGCGTGGCCATGTTGGCCTGCGTCGCCGGCGCCTTCCACATGCCGTTGTTCATAGCGGGTGCGATCACGATGGGTCGCGGCGTCGCAAGCAGCGTGGTGGAGATGAGGTCATCGGCGATACCGTTTGCCATCTTGGCGATGATATTGGCCGTCGCGGGTGCAACGACCACCAGATCGGGCTCCTGCGCCAGCGAAATGTGGTGGATGGGGTCGGAGGGATCGTCGAATAGGCCCACGGCAACGGGCTCGTTGGTGAGCGCGCGGAAGGTAAGCGGCCCCACGAACTCCGTGGCATGCTCGCTCATAACGACCTTGACGCGCGCGCCGCGCTTTTGCAGCAGGCGCACGATATTGCACGACTTATAGGCGGCGATCCCGCCGGTAATGCCCAGCAGGATCGTTTTTCCCTCAAGTTGCATTGAATTGTTGGATGCCGCCATCGTTTAAGCTTCCTTGCTCGGGAGTACCAAGAGGCGGTGGCAGTACGGGCAGTGCGTAATC
The DNA here is from genome assembly GCA_902471785.1 of uncultured Collinsella sp. Lineage (GTDB taxonomy): Bacteria > Actinomycetota > Coriobacteriia > Coriobacteriales > Coriobacteriaceae > Collinsella. Next base: position 3,434 of record CABRLT010000121.1, on the reverse strand, counting down.
TCGCTACCGTCGTGGTTGAGGTCGCTCATGGACGATGCCTGCAGCGCGGTGTGGCAGACTGTGGGGATGTTGCCCTGGATGGTCTCGACGGCCAGGCCGCGGAACTGCTTGAGCAGACGCTCGTAGTCGGTGAGCACGTCGGCCGGCAGCGTGGCGGCAAGCGCGGTGCGTTCCTTAGTGGCGGCGTCAATCTGAGCCTGCAGGTCGGCAGCCTTGGCGCGGGCAGCCTTGGTATCGGCCTTCACGCCCTCCTCGAACTTGGCGATGATTGCCTGCGCGCGGGCCTCGCGGTCGAGCGCCTCCTTATGGGCGACAGCGACGTCCTTGCGGGTGTGCTCAATCTTGTCCAGACGCTTGGCCAGGGTGGCGAGTTCATTCTCCAGGTCCTGAACCTCGCGGTAGTCGGAGCCGTCGACATGGCGCTTCTTGGCAGCCTCGATGGCGTTGTTGGTCTGAATCTCGGTGGTGTTGAGATCGTCGAGCTCAATGTCCAGATCCTTGCGCTGGGCGTAGAGCTTGGTCATCTCGGACTTGAGCTTCACATGGGTCTTGCGCTTGGAAGCGAGCTCCTTGAGCTCCGGCATATTGGCAAGTTCGCTCTTGTTGCGGGCGAGCTCCAAATCGATCTGTTGCAGCTTGAGTAGCGTAGCGCCGGCGCTCATAAGTTCTCTCCTTTTGTCACAGTCCACCATTGGCAAGGGTTCAGTATTTTAATCGCATGACGGGGGTCGACCCCGGCGTCAACTGCAGAGTTCATCAATATATCAACGAACGGCTCCTCAGAGCGGTCGTGGCCGAGCAAGATCACCGACAGCCCGCGCAAGGCAAGGTCTTGCGCCACGTGGTAGCCCGCCTCGCCCGTCACGACAACATCTGCGCCCGCGGCGATGGCGAGCTCTCCAAAGTCGCCCAGGGAGCCGCCCAAAATGGCGACGGTTCGGCACGGGTGCTCGGCTTCACCCCATACGCGCGGGTCGCTGCCGAAGGCCGTGGCAGCACGGGTGGCAAGATCGCGCAGCGTGCACGGGTCGTTGGGCGTCGCAAGCGCGCCCAGGCCGGTGGCTTCGGGGTCGTCCACGTGCTCCAGTGAGCTCACGAGTGCGGCACCCAGCAGCTTGCTCAGGCAGACACGGGCTTCGTTCGAGCGGTCCAGGTTGGTGTGGAGCGATATGATGCTCACGCCGCAACGGGCCGCCTCATAGAGTGCCGCGCTGCACTGGGGGCGAGTGGCATCCGCTGGACAAAACGCCTCGGGCGCCTTGATATAGACAGGATGATGCGTCAGCAGCACGTTGACACCGGCCTCGAAAGCACGGTGCACATTGGCTTCGGTCGCATCGAGTGCGCAGGCCACGCCGGCAATCTCGGTGGCAGGGTCGCCCACGGATAAGCCTACGTGGTCCCAGGGCTCGGCGTCCGTCTTTGGATAGCGTGCCAGCAGAGCGCGCTCGAGCTCGGCGACGATCATGCGGCACCCACGATCGTCAGCAGCGCTTGGGCAAAGTCGTCCAGATCGGCTGGGTTCACGCGGTCATCGAACGAGATGCGAAGAGCGCCGAGAGCTTGCTCGCGACCGATGCCCATCGCGCTCAAAACGTGGCTGGGGTCCATACTGCCGCTCGAGCACGCCGAGCCTGCCGATACCTCAAAGCCGGCGGCGTCGAGCTTGATGATGAGCTCCTCGGAGTCCATGCCGTCAATGTAGATCGACACCATGCCGGGCAGACGATCGGCATGCGCATAGTCGCCCATGGTGGCGTGAATGCGCGGATGAGCCGTAAGCGTGGCGTAGAGCTTGTCGGAAAGAGCTTGCAGCGTCGTACGCTCCTGGGCCACGCGGGGCGCCAACGTGCGGGCGGCAGCGGCAAAGGCCAGCTGCGTGCGCAGGTCCTGCGTGCCGGCACGACGTCCGGCTTCCTGTCCACCGCCAAAGATGCGCGGACGCAGCGGCGTGCGGTTCTTAAGGTAGAGTGCGCCGGATGCCACGGGGCCGCCGATCTTGTGCGCGGCAACGGTCATAGCATCGACGCCCAGCTCGGCGGCATCGAGCGGAATGTGCAGATAGCCCTGGATGGCATCGGTGTGGAACAGAGCGCCCACGGTATGCGCGGCCGCGGTCAGCTCGCGGATGGGCTGCACCACGCCGGTCTCGTTGTTGGCAACCATGATGCTCACGAGCGCCACGTCGTCGCCGAGCAAGTCGCTCAGCGCGGCAGGCTCAATATAACCTGCACGGCAGGGCTGCACCAGGTCGACGGTAAAGCCGGCAGCACGCAGCAGCGGCAGGTTGTCCAGAATCGAATCGTGCTCGATGGCAGATACGATCACGCGGTTACGCTTGCGATCGCGCTGACGAGCGCCCTCGGCAAGACCGAGCAGCGCCAGCTGGTTGGCTTCGGTGCCGCCGTTGGTCAAAACAATCTCGGACGGGCGAACGCGCGCGCCAAAGCTGCGGGCAATCTCGCGACGCGCCACTTCCAGGCGTGCAGCGGCCTTGCGGCCGAGCGAATGCAGCGAGTTGGGGTTGACGCCGGCAAGCTCGCTGTCGTCGTACTCGCGCTGCGCAAGGAGCGCCTCGGCGCGCATGGGCGTCGAGGCGGCATAGTCAAGATTCACGGGTATGCGGTTTTGACCTGCGGTCATAAGGTTTTATGCCTCCTGTGCGGCCTCGTTGCCCAGCTTCTGCAGCAGCGCAACCTCGGCAGCGGGATCTTCGGACTTAAATACGGCGGAACCTGCGACGAGCACGTTGGCGCCAGCCTTGACGACCTCGGCGATGTTCTTGGAAGAGATACCGCCATCGACCTCGATGAGAGGCGAAACGCCGTGACGCTCGCACATGGCCTTGAGCTCGTGCAGTTTGGCAATGGTGCCCGGGATAAAGCTCTGGCCGCCAAAGCCGGGGTTCACGCTCATGAGCAGCACCATATCGACGACGTCGATGATGCTCTCGAGTACGCACACGGGGGTGGCGGGGTTGAGCACCACGCCGGCCTTGATGCCGCGCTGCTGCAGATGCGTGAGCGTGCGGTGCGGGTGCGTGGAAGCCTCGTAGTGCACGGTGATCATGTCGGCACCGGCGTCGGCGTACCAATCAACGGTCTCGTCGGGGTTCGACACCATCAGGTGCGCGTCGACCGGTACAGCGGTGGAGCGCTTGACGGCCTTGAGGATGTCGACGCCAAAGGTGAGGTTGCCGGTAAAGTGACCGTCCATGACGTCGAAGTGCACGTAGTCGGCACCGGCGATCTTGTCGAGTTCGCCCTTGAGGTTGGCCATGTCGGCCGAAAGGACAGACGGAGCGATTTTGATGGAACCCATGGTAGAAGCCTTTCTGCGCTAGTCGGTGAGTCCGTAGAACTCTTGAGAAGGGACGCGATCGGTAAGAATCTCGAGCGCCCTATCCAAAGTAACACCGTTGTAGAGCGTTTGCT
>CABRLT010000120.1 GCA_902471785.1 uncultured Collinsella sp. | reverse complement strand
TCGATGCCGTCGCCAAATGCGCCGGTAAAGATGGAGTCGTAACGGCCGCCCGAACCGACCGGGTCAGGCAGGCCGCCGGCATAGGCCTTAAAGACCAGGCCCGTGTAGTAATCGAAAGAGTTCATGATGGAGAAGTCGAAGGACAGCACCTGGGCGTCCTCGGGAGCCAGGCCCTCGACCAGAGCACGCAGCTCGCGCGTCAGCGGCGTGACGATACCGGCAGCCTCCAGCAGCGCATCCACGCGGTCGAGCACCTCGGCACCACCGTGCAGGCGCGGCAGCTCGCTAATGGCGGCCTTGACGGCCTCGGACTCCGCACTTGCCGCCACACGGGCATCAAGGCCCACAAAGTCGTTGGCGTGCACGCAGCGCAGGGCCTCGGCGGCCAGCTCGCGATCCTCGCACGCCGCGAGCAGCTCCTTAAACGGACGCACGCTACCTGCGATAATGCGCGCATCGGGCAGCGCCAGCTTGCGCACGGCCTCGGCCACGAGCGAGACGATCTCGACATCGCCCGCGGTATCGCCCGCACCGATAAGCTCAAAGCCCAGCTGTGTAAACTGGCGCGAGCCACCGGCATTGCGCTGGCACTCGCGAACCACCGGCGCCTCGTAGCGAAGGCGCAGGGGCAGATCGGCCGCGCGCATGCGGGTCGAAACCAGGCGCACGATGGGCAACGTATTGTCGGGACGGACCACCAGCAGGCGACCGTCATCATCAAAGAGCTTAAACGGCGTGTCCGCAATGCGTCCGCCTTCCTCGAGCGAACTCTTGTCCTCGAGCAGTGGCGTCTCGACCGGAAGGTAATGATGCTCCCTGAAGCAGCCCTTCACCGTCAGCGCAATCTCCTCGCGCGCCTGAGCCTCCTCGGGCAATATGTCCCGGAATCCCCACGGTGTGGCCGTCATCTGGTGAGCCTCCTCATGCTGTGTTTCATATAGAACAGAAGACCGGCATAGCTCCGCCGGTCTTCTGGGTACTTTAGCATACTAGAGTGCTTGCGGGGAGAATCGTCTCTCTGGGCTCACAGCGTATTCATTTGGAAACATAGGGGCAGACTCTCAGCTAAATCTGACGATTATCTAGGCCAACCGGAAACCATATCCCGTTTTTCGTCTAAAAACTGGGATGCATTTTCCGCCGAGGGCCTCATCCGGAAACCGCATCCCAGTCTGAGCGTCAAATCTGGGATGCATTTTCCGCCAAGCATGCCATCCGGAAACCGCATCCCACTCTGAGCCGAAATTCCGGGACGCACTTTCCGCCAGAGGGCTCAGCTGGAAACTTCATCCCGTTTAGACCGTCAAATCTGGGACGCACTTTCCGCCAGAGGGCTCAGCTGGAAGGCGCGTCCCATCTTGCCGGAGAACGCTAGGCCTAAATCCCGACCGACAGATGGCCCAACGCCCGCTCCGTCTAGGCGCCAATCACGCGTCGATACTCCGCCATAACCTGAGCGTCGGCTGCCGCTGGATTGGCAAAGTACTGTCCGTCATACGTCTCGGCAGAAACTACGCCCTTGTATCCACGAGCCACCAGCCTATCCAGGTCGGCGCGCATATCGCGGTCGCCGTCACCCCAGGCAAGATGCGTCGTGCCATCTGCCGCAACATCGACAAAATGCACGTGGGCGACATCTTCGCCAAGCAGATTGAAATAATCGTCGATGGTATCCCCTGCCACCGCCATAGCGCCCAAATCCAGACACGCCTTAAGTGCCGGATGATCAACTGCCTCGATCATGCGCTTCGTGTCGGCCGCCGAGTTCACGATCATCGACTCAACCGGCTGTAGGGCCTCGAGCACCAGTCGCACGCCGCGCTCTCCCGCATGCTCGGCAATCGCACGCAGCATCGAGGCGCTGCGACCCCACGCGTCCTCGATCGGCTCGTTCAAAAATGCCCAGCCGCTCGAGACCATGACCTGCTCGGCTCCAAGTTCCGCCGCGATATCCACAACGTTCTTAAAGTACGTGAGCGTGCGGGCACGCGCCTCATTCCCACGCGCCGCGATATTCCACGGCTTGGGGTTGTTCTGTTCGGGACAAAGCCCCACAATCCGAACCCCATACCGCTGCGACAGCTCCCGCACCTGCTCGAGCGAATCGTATCCATGGCAATCGACATACAGATGCATCGCCCCGGTCCAAAGCTCGCAACACGTGTAGCCCGAGGCCGCTGCCGAAGAAAAGAATTCCTCAAGGTCAAAATAACGATGGCTGATATTCATGACGGCAAGCTGCGGATACTCCATCTTGTCCACCTTTCGGCAAAAGGGCGCCGCAGCACAGTGTGCGCGACGCCCCCTCTTACATTATTCTCATTATGACGGATGCCCTACTGAACACCAAGCACTCCAAAGAACGCGCCGGCGATACTCACGAGCAGGATCACGAGCATGATGACCAGCGGATTCATCTTCTTCTTGAGCATGAGATAGACGATTCCAAACAGCCCCATCGTGACAAAGCCCGGGAAGATTCCGTTGAGCAGCTCGGCCAGCGTCTGAGCACCATCGCCCGCGCCGACCATAAGCGGAATGTCCACGGTGACCATCTCCATGGTCATAGCGCCGATCACCATGGCGCCCATGATAGAGGCCATCTTGACGATCGTGTCCATAATGCCCGATTCCTGGACCTTGCTGATCATGTCCGAGCCAAAGCGATATCCCACAAACGTCAGCAGGTAACGGATGATGTAGTGGGGGACGTTGAACACGAGCAGGAACAAAATCGGGCCAAGAATAGAGCCCTGCAGCGCCAGCGACGTGCCGACACCCGTTGCCAAAATTCGCAGCGTGCCCCAGTAGAAGGCATCGCCCACGCCGGACAGCGGTCCCATCAAAGCAAGCTTGACATTAGAGATCGCGCTCGTGTCAAAGTTATCTTCGGTGGCGTTGACTTCTTCCATTGCGGCAGCAATAGACATGGGGAGCGTCGAGATGTACGGCGTGACGTTATAGAGCTCCATATGGCGCTTGAGTGCGGCCTTAAAGTCTGCATCCTGCGGATACAGCTTGCGAAGGATCGGCATAAGGGCCCACATAAAGCCGATATGGCCCATACGCTCGTAGTTCCAGGAGTGCTCATAGGGAATCGAGCGCCAGAACAGCTTCTTAAGATCTGCGCGGGTAATCAACCCGTCGTAGGAAGACTCAAACTTAAAACTCATCGAACCCACTCCCAATCGCAGGATCCTCGGTTGCCACTGCGGGCTGCTCCGCCTTTTTCTTCTCGCCCAAAACCGTCATCGCGACGACGATGATCGCGGCAAAGATCGCCACGCCCGTCGTGCTAATGCCAAAGTAGGCGACGAGGAAGAAACCAGCGAAGAAGAACGGCGCCACCGTTTTGTTCATAATCATCTGCGCCAGCATCGCAAAGCCGAGTGCGGGCAAGAAGGCGGCGGCAACATCCATGCCGGTCTGAACGAAATCGGGAATAATGTTGAGCAGGCTGGCAACGGCATCGGCGCCAAAGAAGAATGCCAGGGGAATAATCAGCAGGCCGCACCAGCTCTGCGCGTAACCGGCGATGAGCATGTTGCGCGTGATGGCCTTGGTGTCTCCGTCCTCGACGTTTTTGTCGATACGGTGCACCAGCAGCAGCATCACCGGCTGGCCCAGGGCGGTATCGAGCGCCAGGACGATCGTTGCGATAGGAATGCCCAGGGTCAGGGCCGCCGAAGCGTCCGCGCCGGCCTGCATGGCAAGAGATACGCCCAGGATAGTGCCGGAAATCGTATCGGGCGGGTTATAGGCGCCGACCGAGATGGCGCCGACCATGGCAAGCTCCATCGTGGCGCCCATGATCGTGCCGGTCACCATGTCGCCCATGACAAGGCCAACCAGAGGTCCGAGCACGATCGGGCGCTGGAGGTAGCTCGTGCCCGTCAGCCACTCGGAATAACCCAAAAGGGCAATCAGGAAAATCAGGATTGTCTTGATAACCATGATGGCCCCTAACCGATGACCTTCGCGGCGTCAGTCTTCGCATCTGCCGGAATCATCTGAATGAACAGCTCATAGCCCTCGCCGAGCAGCTCTTTGACGTATGCCTCGTTTTCGGGCGTGAGAAATACGCTGGTCGAGACCTGGCGGGCGTCCTCGCTAAAGGCAACATTGCCGAGGTTGATCTTCTTGATCCCCATCGCCTTGGCGACGGCACCGGCCTGCTGGATCGTCTCACAAACCACGAAGAGCTTGTACTTGTCGGTCACACCGCTCTGGAGCGCCTTGACGGCGTCCTCGGTGTTTTTGACAACGACCTTGCAGCCCTCCGGCTTTGCAAGGGATAGAGCTTGCAGGCGAAGCTTGTCATTGAGGACCGTGTCGCTCACCAGCAGGATGCAGTCGGCACCCAGAGCCGAGGTCCAGCTAACGGCAACCTGGCCGTGAAGCAGTCGATAATCTACACGAATCATCTGAATCATGATGTGCTCCCTAGTGGTTAAAACTCATCGAGTTCGGCCTGCCCCAGCAGGTCGTTGACGTACTTGACCTTGGTGTCGTCCGCCTCGACGATCTGGCGAATGGCCTCATCGATCGGGGTGGATTCGGGCACGAACAGCAGCTGAATAAGGAGCGGCAGGTTCATATTGGTCACGAGGTGCGTGTTGGGACGCGTCTGGACGATCTTGGTGAACTCGTTGTTGACACTGCCGCCAAAGAGGTCGGTGCAAACGACGACCTCATCGTCCGCCGCAAAGCCGTTCAGAATCGCTGCGGCCTCCTTGGTCAGGTCCTCGTTTCCGTCGACATACATAGAGAGCGCATGGACGTTTTCGCGCTCGCCGGAAAGCAGGCCGATGCTCTCGACGATTCCGGACGCAAAATGAGCATGGGACGCCACGATAAACTGCCTCATTCGATTCCCCTTTCTTGCGAATTTCGGCATAAAAATGCCCGGAC
>CABRLT010000119.1 GCA_902471785.1 uncultured Collinsella sp. | reverse complement strand
CCGCGACGTTCTTGTACCAGTACGCGCTCGCCTTGGGATAGCGCTTCTGGGTCTCAAAGTCGATGTAGAACAGGCCGTAGCGCTTGTTGTAGCCGTTGGTCCAGGAGAACTGGTCCTGCAGCGACCACACAAAGTAACCGTCGACGTTCACGCCGCCGTCGATTGCCTTGAGGATCCACGCGAGATGCTGACGCATGTAGTCGATACGAGGGGCGTCGTCGATAAAGCCATCCTCGAAGTCGTCCTTATAGCCCATGCCGTTCTCGGTGATGTAGATCTTCTTGTAGTTGGGGTAATCGTTTTTAATGCGGAGCAGTAGGTCGTAGAGACCCTCGGGATAGATGATCCAGTCCCAATCGGTGGTGGGTACGCCTTCGCGCACGCATGACTCGCCCACGCCCTTGAGGAACCAGCGCGAGGAGCCCTTGTCGCCGGTGCCATTGTGGTTGATGTCGTTTTCGCCCTCGGCGGCACGCAGGAACTGGCACTTGTAGGTATTGACGCCCAGACAATCGTTGTAGGGGAGCGCGGCGGTCAGCGCGGCGATGTCCTCGTCGCGGACGTCGAGCTCGCCGCCGGCGATATGGGCCAGCTTGGTTGCGGCTTCCATGGTGTCGGCTGCATAGTGGCCGCGGAAAGTGGCGTCGAGCACCCAGCGGTTGTTGATGACATCGGCCATGCGAGCTGCCTCGCAGTCGGCAGCACTGTTGGGATCGAGGGGATACTTGGGCTCCAGGTTCTGGACAATGCCGATCTCGCCCTCAAAGCCGCCCTCATGGAAGGCGACGACAGCCTTGGCGTGGGCCACCATCATGTTGTGCATGAGCTGGAAGGCCTTGTCCAGGCGATACTTCTCGCCGTGCGGCCAGTTGCCGACGATAAAGCTGCCCTCGGCGGTCGCGGGAATCTCGTTAAAGGTAAACCAGTGCTTGACCTCGGTGAACTCGGCAAAGCAGAACTTGGCGTACTCGACAAAGGCGTCGATCGTCGTGCGCGTCAGGAAGCCCTCGCCGCCGTTCTGGTAAAAGGCCTCGGGCGTATCGAAGTGATCGAGCGTGACATAGGGGATAACGCCAGCTTTGTTGCAGGTGGCGAAAAGCTCGTGATAGAAGGCGACGCCCTCGGGGTTGATCTCGCCAGTGCCGTTGGGGAAGATGCGGCTCCAAGCGATGGAGACGCGGATACCGTTGATGCCGAAACGCTGGCACAGGTCGATATCGACCGGGTACTTGTTGTAGAAGTCGCTCGCGGGATCGGGGGAGAAGCGACCCTGAGCAGCCAGGAAATCGTCCCAGGGCACTTTGCCCTTGCCGTGCGTACGGGTCTCGCCCTCAACCTGGTAAGCAGCGGTGGCGCCGCCAAACACAAAGCCGTCGGGGAACTGCATGGGGTTGGTCATGAGTCATCCTTTCTGTGGGATACGAATAGGGAGAGGTGCCCGAACTGGGGATCCGGGCACCAACAGAGGGAGGAACTAGTCGAGGTTCTCGCGGAGCCACTTGATGGCGCCAGTGGGGTCGCGGGTAAGGTCGATATATTCCTTGCCGCGCGGGGCGAGCAGCTTAATGCCCAGACGATCGGTGTCGGCCTTCATGTCGTTGTAGTAGCTACGAACCTGCGGGGCGAGCACGATGACGTCGTACTGATCCATGATGGCAGTGTGCTGACCATAGGCGCCTGCGGAGGAAGCGATGTTCTCTCCGGTCTGCGCAGCACCTTCCTTGATGGCATTGGCAAGCATGGCAGAGGTGCCGGCGCCGGCGCACAGGACGAGGACCTTCAGACCGTCGACGTCCTTCTTAGCGGATGCGTCGGCGGCGGGCTCGGGCTGATCGGCGACAGGCTTGCTGTCGGCGGCGGCAACAGTCGTCTCGACGGAAGCGGTAGCCTGCTCGACAGCGGGCGCAGGGGCGTTGGCGGCGATGGCAGCGGCACCATCGGACTCGAGACCCAGCTCGGCGGCGCGCTCGGCCTCCTGGTCGCAGAGCAGCTTATCGTATGCCTTCAAGAACGGCAGGTAGATGATAGCGTCCAGCAAGATGATGATTGCAACAAACACCAGGGCGATAAGCTGGAAGTTTGTGGTGATGAAGATGCCGATGGGGGCAGGGGTAGCCCAAGGCACCACGAAGGAGAAGCCGTTCATGCCCACATTGTCGATAAAGAACTTGGCAACACTCACGTTGACGCAGCCGGCGGCAACAAAGGGGATGAGCATGTAGGGGTTAAGGATCATCGGCGCGCCAAAGAGCAGCGGTTCGTTGACAGCGAAGGCAACAGGAACAATCGAGGCCTTACCGACGGCCTTGAGCTGCTTGGACTTCATAAAGAGAATCAGCAGAAGCGGCACGATGAACGTGGCGCCGGTGCCGCCGAACTCACCCACGAGCGACATGTTAAAGGTGAGGGAGTGGGCGGGGTGGCCACCGGCCAGCAGAACCTGCAGGTTCTCGGCCTGGTTGGCAAGACGGATGGGGTCGATGCCCGGCTGGACAATCGAAGGGCCGTGGACGCCGATGAACCAGAAGAACGCGGTGGCTGCCTGGATAAGGATGAGGCCAGGATAGGTTTCTGCCGCAGTGAAGAGCGGGGAGAGCAGCTTGATGAGCAGCTCGGAGAACGGAACGCCCATGAGGTTGCGCACAACCACATCGATGATGCCGCAGATAATGACAGCGCCGCCAAAGGGGATAATGTCGCGGAAGTTCTGAGCGATGGCGCCCGGGACCTCCTTGGGCAGCTTAATGGTCAGATCGCGCGAGACGCAGAATTTGTAGACCCACACGGTGATGAACGCGGCGATATAGGCCGAGAACAGACCGCGCGTACCCATGCTGGTGCAGTCGAAGACCGAAAGCTCGGAGCCGTTGAACTTGGTGGTGAACTGCGTAACGGCGAGCAAAAGCATACTGCACTGGGCGGCCACCATGGTGGAGCCGTCGTTGAGCACCTTGCCGGCGGGCATGCGACGGTTCATGGAAGCCGTAAAGTTCTTGGCAGTGGTGCCGGCAACCATGATGCCCATGACGCCCATGGTGAAGTTGTACAGCTTGTTGCACCAGTCGATGAGCGGCTGGGGCAGCGTGATGCCAACGACGCCAGGAAGGGTGGCGATCAACAGAAAGATCGAAGAGGTGAGGACGATGGGCATGCACCCAAGGAATCCGTCCTTAATGGCCTGGAGGTAGACGTTCCTCGAGATCTTCTCAAAGAACGGTTGATGCTTTTCGAGCATCTTTACGATGGCGTCCATAGAGCTCCTTTGCTACTTGATGCGCGATGCATGTGGATGGAACTGGTCGTCGATGGATGGTCAGGACTGCCCGGAAACCTTCCTGCTTAAGGAAGGCATTGCGAAATGACAACGTTGTCATTTCGTTAATGACAACGTAAGACATTTTTGGAAGAGCAACAAGGATTTACGGGTGAGTGGTCGATATTGTCCGGTAAACGGTTGATTTGTCAGTCAGGCAGGTAGTGTATGCTAGAACGCAAAAAAACAAGCGATGCAAGACCGACTGGAGAAGTAGTGGCAACGATGGACAAGAAAAATGTCTCAATGAATGATGTGGCAGTTGCCGCGGGTGTTTCTCTCAAGACGGTTTCGCGTGTGATCAACGAGCCCGGTAACGTGCGAGAGTCGACACGCGATAAGGTCCATTCCGCAATGGAAGCGCTCGGGTTTCGAACCAATTTTGCCGCGCGTTCACTCAAGTTGGGTCGTTACGGGTGCATCGGCGTGGTGCTGTTCCACTTGTCGGGCGGTGCCGTGGACATGATTGACGGTATCGCAGATGCCGCCGAAGAACGCGGCTTTGCGCTCACGATGATCAAAAAGCGGGCGGGGGAGAAGATGACCCTTGCCGAAGCGGCGCGTAGGATGTCGCAGCTGCCTGTTGATGGCATGATCTTCAACCTGCGTCAGATGGTCGATGACTTTGATACCTTTGAGGCACCGAAAGACCTCAAGACGGTGATTATCACGCCGATGGAACATCCTACCTGCTCCACCGTCAGTGACGACCAAGAGGGCGGCGCGCGCATGGCGTGCGAGTACTTCTTGAACCACGGGCATAAAAACGTGTACTTCGTCTCTGGTAAGAAAGAGTCGTTGTCGAGCCAGTGCCGTATGAAAGGTTGGCGTGCGGCACTCGAGGCGCGTGGCATTGAGCCGCCCGAGCCTCTGCAAGGCGATTGGAATGCGGATAGTGGCTATGCCGCGGGCCTTGTGCTTGCCGATAAACCCGATTGCACGGCGGTCCTCGCTGCTAACGACTGCATGGCAAACGGCGTGATGATGGCTCTACGTGACAAAGGGCTCAGTGTGCCCAATGATGTGTCCGTGATCGGCTTCGACGATGAGCTCTATAAGACGATTCCCAACTCGATTCTGACGTCGGTGAAGTTTCGCCACCGCGAGCTGGGCGTCCGTGCGCTCAACGAGGTCGTCGCGGGTCTGGAAGCTCCGAGCTCCAGAAGCCGTACGCTCGTCTCGGGCGTGTTGGTCGAGCGTTCCAGCGTAAAGGACTTGCGGGCGTAGACGTGCTCGGCCTGTTCGTCTAAATCTGTAACAGGTAGGGCCGAAAATCTCAGCTAGTTGTTACAGATTTAGACAATTCGGTCCGGTATATTCCGTTTGTCTCGATCTGTAACGTCTAAGCGGTCAAAAGTGGTCTACATGTTACAGATTGAGATTTTCGGCTTGGCCTGTGCGTTCATCTCGATCTGTAACAGCTAGGACCGAAAAACTCGGCTAGATGTTACAGATTGAGATGAACAGGAGGACGGGTGCGGTCTAAACAAAATGGCCCGCGCAGTTCAACATCGATGCACGGGCCATTTATTGTCTGCAAGCGGCAGGTGGTGTCAGCGTCTTATGCCTCGAGGTTTTCCTCGATCCAGGCGACGGCGCCCTTGGGATCCTTAGTGAGGTCGATGTACTGT
>CABRLT010000118.1 GCA_902471785.1 uncultured Collinsella sp. | reverse complement strand
ATTATTTTCCGCTTCGACGAACAGCCGATCGTGTCAAATTTGGTCTAACAGAGCCTTATTTTTTGGGCCTCGGAGGGCGGATTTCGCGCTTTTGGTAATGAAATGGGTGCGTGCCATGTCGTGCGGTAGGCATCGGTGCACAGAAAAAGGGCCCGAAAGGCAATGCCTTCCGGGCCCTTTGCAATGCAAATCTGCTTGCAAGTACGATTTAGCGCACCTGAGCGACGTAAGCGACGTTGGTCGAGGAGACCTTGTCCTCGAGCTGGACGCTCATGCGGGGATCGCCGGCGGTAGCGACGGTCAGATCGCCGGCCTCGACGTAGCCGAGCTCCTTAGCGGTCTCGATCGCCTTGACGATCGTGCCGTTGACGGTGCCCTGGGTAATCTCGGCCTGGTGCGGGATAACGCCCCAGTACATAATCATCTGCTGGACGGCCCACTCGTGGCGGGAGAACGCGCAGATCGGCATGTTGGGACGGAAGTGCGAGATCAGGCGAGCGGTGCGACCGGTGGTCGTCGGCACGGTGATGCACTTGGCGCCAACGGTGGTAGCCATGTTCACAGCGGACATACCCACAACGTTGTTGACGACGCGGGTGCCGTGAGCGTCAGCCGGAACCTCGAGCGGAGCGTGGGCCGGGAGGTACTTCTCGGTCTCGAGAGCAATGCTGGCCTGCATCTTGACGGCCTCGACCGGGTACTTACCGGCAGCGGACTCGCCAGAGAGCATAACGGCGTCGGTGCCGTCGTAAATGGCGTTAGCAACGTCGGCAACCTCGGCGCGCGTCGGGCGCGGGTTCTGCTGCATGGAGTCGAGCATCTGCGTAGCGGTGATAACGGGCTTGTAGGCCGCGTTACACTTAGCGATGATCTCCTTCTGGATGTGCGGAACGAGCTCGGGCTTGATCTCGATGCCCAGGTCGCCACGGGCGACCATGATGCCGTCGGAAGCCTCGAGGATCTCGTCAAAGTTCTCGACGCCCAGGGCGCACTCGATCTTCGGGAAGATCGTCACGTGCTCGCCACCGTTCTCGCGGCAAAGCTCGCGGATGCCGCGGACGGACTCGCCGTCACGGATGAAGGAAGCGGCGATGTAATCGATGTTCTCGGTCAGGCCAAAGAGGATGTCCTGACGATCGCGCTCGGTGATGGCGGGCAGCGAGATGTTGACGTTGGGCATGTTGACGCCCTTGCGCTCGCCGATCAGGCCGTCATTCTTGACGACGCAGGTCATGTCCTGGCCGTCGACGGACTCGACCTCGAGGGCAACCAGACCGTCATCGATCAGGATAAGGGAGCCCTTCTCGACCTCGGAGGGCAGAGCCAGGTAGTCGAGGGAGATGTGCTCAGCGGTGCCGTGGAAATCCTCGGACGTGGGCTGAGCGGTGACGACGATCTTATCGCCGGTCTTGACGGCAACCTTCTTGCCATCGACCAGAAGGCCGGTGCGGACCTCGGGGCCCTTGGTGTCGAGCAGGATGCCGACGGGCAGACCGAGCTCCTTGGAAATACGACGGACGCGCTCGATGCGACCGTGGTGCTCGTCGTAGGATCCGTGCGAGAAGTTAAAACGGGCGACGTTCATGCCCGCCTTGATCATCTCGCGGATGGTCTCGTCGCTATCGCAGGCGGGACCCATGGTGCATACAATCTTGGTGCGCTTGTACATTCAGACCTCCATCTGACATCGTCTTGCGCTGATAGATAAACCATAAGAAATAAAACTGAGATGATTATAACGAAATGGCGACCGAATACCCCAAAAAATCGACCGTATGCCGAATTAGAAGTTCATTTTTTGCGGAAAAACGGTATATGCAAAAACTTTACCAACCGTTCTGACCGCTGCTATCTGGGCGATATTTCAGTTTGACGATGTGCCGAAGAAAAAACGTTTTATCAATATTGAGCATCACACGGTCTGCATCGTTGCACTCGAGCCGTGTTTCCAATTGGAATGTTTTGGCTAGACGCGCTGCTTTGGGGTACCATAGCTCCACTATCAACTGCCGCTCAGCACGGCAGCCTTGATGAGCCCTTGCCCTTCTCCTGGGAATTATGATCGGGCATCAATCTGCTGAGTGGCCCGAATCCCAGGAGGGGACTCTATATGCAAAAGGAATACCTGTCCGCCGCGGCGGAGGTGCTCAGCGACCAGGGCGTCGATGAGAACCTCGGCCTGAGCAACGACGAGGCGTCGTCGCGCCTCGCCAAGACAGGCCCTAACAAGCTCGATGAAGCCGAGAAGACGCCGTTGTGGAAGCGCTTCTTTGAGCAGATGGCCGACCCCATGGTTATCATGCTGATCGTTGCCGCCGTCATCAGCGCACTCACGGGCATGGTCAAGGGTGAGGCGGACTTTGCCGACGTCGCCATCATCATGTTCGTCGTTATCGTCAACTCGGTGCTGGGCGTGGTCCAGGAGGCTAAAAGCGAGGAGGCCCTCGAGGCCCTGCAGGAGATGAGCGCGGCGCAGTCCAAGGTGCTGCGCGACGGCAAGCTCGTGCACCTGCCGAGCGCCGAGCTCGTGCCCGGTGACGTGATCATGCTCGAGGCGGGCGACTCCGTCCCGGCCGACTGCCGCGTGCTCGAGAGCGCCACGATGAAGATCGAGGAGGCCGCCCTTACCGGCGAGTCTGTGCCCGTCGAGAAGCATGCCAACGTCATTGAGCTCGCCGCCGGCACCGACGACGTGCCGCTCGGCGACCGCAAGAACATGTGCTACATGGGTTCCACCGTGGTATACGGCCGCGGTCGCGCCGTCGTGGTCGGCACCGGTATGAACACCGAGATGGGCAAGATCGCCGGCGCCCTGGCCGAGGCCAAGGAAGAGCTCACGCCGCTGCAGGTGAAGCTCGCCGAGCTCAGCCGCATCCTCACCATCATGGTTATCGTCATCTGCGTCGTCATCTTTGGCGTCGACATCATCCGCCACGGCGTGGGCAACGTCCTTACCGATCCGACCGCCCTGCTCGATACCTTTATGGTCGCTGTCTCGCTTGCCGTCGCCGCCATCCCCGAGGGCCTAGTTGCCGTCGTGACTATCGTGCTGTCGCTTGGCGTGACCAAGATGGCCAAGCGCCAGGCGATTATCCGCAAGCTCTCTGCCGTCGAGACCCTTGGCTGCACGCAGACCATCTGCTCCGACAAGACCGGTACCCTCACCCAAAACAAGATGACCGTCGTCAAGCACGAGCTCGCTGCGCCTAAGGAGAAGTTCCTGGCCGGCATGGCGCTGTGCTCCGACGCCCAGTGGGACGAGGAGCTGGGCGAGGCCGTGGGCGAGCCGACCGAGTGCGCGCTCGTCAACGATGCCGGCAAGGCTGGTCTCACTGGCCTGACTGCCGAGCATCCGCGTGTGGGTGAGGCCCCGTTCGACTCTGGTCGCAAGATGATGTCCGTGGTCGTCGAGACCCTGGACGGCGAGTATGAGCAGTACACCAAGGGCGCGCCCGACGTGGTGATCGGCCTGTGCACCCATATCTACGAGGGCGACAAGGTCGTTCCGCTGACCGAGGAGCGTCGCGCCGAGCTCGTGGCCGCTAACAAGGCCATGGCCGACGAGGCCCTGCGCGTACTGGCGCTGGCAAGCCGCACCTACACCGAGGTCCCGGGCGATTGCAGCCCCGCCGCGCTCGAGCATGACCTGGTCTTCTGCGGCCTGTCCGGCATGATTGACCCGGTCCGCCCCGAGGTCGCCGACGCCATCCGCGAGGCCCACGACGCCGGTATCCGCACCGTCATGATCACGGGCGACCACATCGACACCGCCGTGGCCATCGCCAAGCAGCTGGGCATCGTCACCGATCGCGGTCAGGCCATCACGGGCGCCGACCTCGACCGCATGAGCGACGAGGAGCTCGACGCGCACATCGAGGACTACGGCGTGTACGCCCGCGTCCAGCCCGAGCACAAGACACGCATCGTCGAGGCTTGGAAGTCGCGCGACCAGATCGTCGCCATGACGGGCGACGGCGTGAACGACGCCCCGTCCATCAAGCGCGCCGACATCGGCGTCGGTATGGGCATCACCGGCACCGACGTCACCAAGAACGTCGCCGACATGGTACTTGCCGACGATAACTTCGCCACCATCATCGGTGCCTGCGAAGAGGGCCGTCGCATCTACGACAACATCCGCAAGGTCATCCAGTTCCTGCTTTCGGCCAATCTTGCCGAGGTGTTCTCGGTGTTCATCGCCACGCTCATTGGCTTTACCATCTTCCAGCCGGTGCAGCTGCTGTGGGTGAACCTGGTCACCGACTGTTTCCCCGCGCTCGCGCTGGGCATGGAGGATGCCGAGGGCGACATCATGAAGCGCAAGCCGCGCAACGCCAAGGACGGCGTCTTTGCCGGCAATATGGGCCTGGACTGCGTGGTCCAGGGCCTGATCATCACCGCGCTGGTGCTGGCGAGCTTCTTTGTGGGCGTGTACTTTGACATGGGCTACATCCACATCTCCGATATGATCGCCGGCAATGCCGACGAGGAAGGCGTGATGATGGCGTTCATCACGCTCAACATGGTCGAGATTTTCCACTGCTTCAATATGCGCAGCCGTCGTGCGTCGCTGTTCACCATGAAGAAGCAGAACAAGTGGCTGTGGGCTTCTGCCGCGCTGGCACTGGTGCTGACGGTGATCGTGACCGTGCAGCCGACGCTTGCCGAGATGTTCTTCGGCCCTGTGACGCTTGAACTCAAGGGCGTTCTTGCCGCGCTGGGTCTGGCCTTCCTAATCATTCCGCTGATGGAGATCTACAAGGCGATCATGCGCGCGGTCGAGAAGGAGTAACGTACCTGTCCGGGCCCGCCCCTGCGTGTTTTCTTCTTCGCTGGTCCTCGCGCTTCGCGCTGCGGGATCGCTCAGAAGAAATCCCTCCCGGCGGTCGGGCCTTCGGATAACCTCTCGGGACCATAAGCTGAGGGAAAGTGTGTGAGTCGGTCGAG
>CABRLT010000117.1 GCA_902471785.1 uncultured Collinsella sp. | reverse complement strand
AGGCGGGAGCCGTTTTTACCACGCGCCACATGGGAAACCATGGCGAATTCAATAGTCTGGTGCTGGATCTTGCGCGCGAGATTGTCGCGGAGCTGGTGATTAGGAACGTCAAGTGCCCCGAGATGTCGTACGAGAAATCGCTTGAGGCCGCCAAGGACATGGTGCCGTGCTTTAACGCTGCGGAATGGGATGCAGGTTGGCGTGGCGCTCAAAAACGTCTCGAGCTGGGCCAGCCGACCCTGATGTTCATCAATCTTTCGGCCGGTGGCTTTTCCAAGAATCTCAAATACAAGGTGCCGGAGAATCTGTGCGACATGGTTCGTCAGGTCGATTGCGGCTTTGAAGATGTCGACCGTCGCCCCAAGATGGATCTTGACTTCTTATATATCGAGTCGCCCACAAGCCGTTTGACCTGGGGAGTGGAGATCAGCTCAGATAAGTTTGTCCAGCAGGCGCTACTTGGCGTGGTGGAGCAGGAGGAGCTGGTGGCGCGCGGCGAGGTTCCGTTTACTCAAAAGCGCCGGAACGTACGGATGCTGCTATCTGGCGTCAATAAGAGCTTGCCGGTGCGCGACACCCTCTCTTATCAGGTCGAAGGCGCTCGCATTGTGGCACAGGCTGTGGGCCGCCTGATGCGCACGAGTGTAAAGATGCCTTGCGTGCAGGCGATGCTCGACCGCGAGATTGCGAACGATTGCAACTTTTCGTTCTTGCATGATTTGCCGATGGGCTACGAGCTTGAGCAGGTGGTTGGTGCCTGCGCCGCTGCCAACAACCATATGACGGACAACAAGGAACACGCTGCCGTTAAGCAGCAGAACCTTGCCGCCTTTAGGAACAACCTTGCCAAGCAAAAGCACGAAAAGCTGGCGTGGAAAGTTACCTCGCTCAATGCCGGGGACGAAGATCTTGCTGCCTTCGATAGCGAGCGCGACTTTTACCTGCATCATTTTTGCCTGCCGTGGGAAGACCTTGTGCAATACCCGGAACGCCGGAGCACCGCGCTGCACATGCCGCATATTGCGAGCGGCTATGCGTATGCGCAAGGCGGGGCATGCAAGGTGCCACGTTTTAAATTCCCCAACTACGATGGTGAGCCCGTCGAGCAAATTGCCGCTCGTCTGGAGGACTATTGCCGCTGCAGCGCGGGCTATAAGGGCGCAAAGGTTCGTCAGGTGAGTCAGGCTGCGGCGCGTGTGCCCGAGCTGCTGTCAATTCGTGAGGTGCGCGAGCGCTGGTCTCGTGACGGGGTGCCTTCGACGCTGCAACCGGCGGCAACGGCACACATGACGCCCTATATGTTCCAAGCGGTCTACCTGGGTGAGCTGGGAGAATCTGCCGGAAGGGCAATCTTTGAGGCATATTACGACGGCCGTTATTCGCTTACGCGTGGCGATGCTGCCCATGCCGAGACGGGCGGCGACTTTGAGGTGCTCGATGCCGCCGGCAACAAGACCGGGGTGTGGATCGACTTTAAGCACTATCGCATCGGTGCATATATCGCTTATGTTCGAGACGGTCGCGAGGCGTCGGATGCCGAGCGCTTTAGGGCGAAGGCTCAAAAGGTTGGGGCGAAACGCCTGCTGATCGTCAACGTTTTGGCTGATGAGGCAGCGCTTGAGTGCGTGCCCAAGGCACTCGACGCCGAAGGGACTGTGTTCTCCGTTCCTTATATGGCCGCTGACGGTGCAATCAATGTGGAGATGATGGAGGCGGTTCGTCGTGCAATCGAAGCATAACCAGCCGTGCGGTCTGGGAGACATCGCCGTATCAGAGCTCGTGTTGCAGCTCGATGCCGCTGCTGCCGAGGAGCGCTACTCGGTCTTTTGGTGCAACGTAGGCGATGCCGGTAAGCATGCCGTGGCGAACTTTATGGCCGATGTGTGCCAGACGGGCAAGGTCGTCGCGCTCACTCAGCTTGCCGATAATCGCGTCTTTCTGATGGTCAAAGCGGGCGTGCAGACGGGCGATCTTAATGCCTCGCTTTATCAGGAGCAGGTGGTTCCGATTAAAACTAATTGGAACGAGTTGGACGATTACGTTGCACTCCGTTTGCTGTTCAACTCCTGCTCTCAGTTTGAGGGGATTGAGGACGAGGTTCCCAATGACACCGGGCACCTGTATGTCATTAGCGCCAGGGGTGCCCGCCGCGATGCTGTCGAAAGCGACGGAAGGGGACCTGCCAAGATCGAAACGGTTGAAATCGTTATCGATGAGGATTGCACCTTCGATCTTAAGATTCGAACGTTCACCAAGCGCCGTGTGCTTATTGGCAGGGCGCAAGGTGACGAGAAAGAGCTCGAGAAGATTAAGAGCCAAGTGGGCTACAGGCTATCGCCCGTGGCGACGATGGTGCTTGCCCACGAGCAAAAAGACGAGTACATCCTGCGTCGCGCCAGGGGCGACAAGCCGTCCAAGCGCCGTGATCTGACGTTCTCGGCCCAAGCGGACAAGGTCGCTTATACCAAGAAGGGCATTCTGTATCGAGAGCTGCAGATTCTCGAACGCCGTTACAGCGACTTCGCGCGGGTGACGCTCATGGAATACCCGCGTAAGAGTTTCTACGAGGTGCTCAAGGGTGATGAATACGCTCGCGTGGTCGCGGAGCGCATGGCGGGGCAGCGAATCGTGGTGTCGTTTGCGCGTAATGGGCTTGCCGAAGTGGCGCGCCGGCTGGCCGATCGACTTGACGATTCCTCGTGGGGCGTTCGCGCATCGTATGACGGAAGGACAGTTGATTCGCGGGTGCTGAACCTTGTCGTTGTGCCCAATGAGGTTGCCGAGGACGATGGCTATGCCTTGTATGCCGGCGTGGTGGAACAGCACGTGACGCCGGATGTGTGCGAGCCACTGTTTAAGGCGGCGCCAAAGCAAAAGGATCGCAACGCGCAAGAGGCGATCCTGGGCGCCATGCTCAAAGAACTGCTGGTAAAGCAGGATGTTGTCGACGAGCGGGTGACGGCGTTTGACCTTGACGCTTTGGATATTGAGTCGGTGACGGTGTGTGGCTTAGTCGATGTACCGCATAAAGCAAAGGACAAGATTGAGCTGGATTCGTGTATCGCTACGTTGGCGATTGGCGCGGATGGGGGCATGCGCTATGCCTCACATTCGGCAGAGGATGGTCCCGAGGACGAGATGGAGCTCGATCTGCTGACCGCGGACGGCAAACTCGATAAGGGCGCCTATGTCTTTGACGTGCATGCGAACGGGCAGTCTATGCATGCGCGCGTGCGGGATACGGGACTGACGACGTTTTCCAATAACTTTATGGCCCTGGTGGGTGAGCATCAGCTCACAGGCAAAGCAGGGCGTAAGAAAGAGATTTTCGAGAGCTACAACTCGCCTTATTACGGCATTGGAACGTTCGAGCGTGCGGGCAAGACTTGCTATTTTGTGGGCGTCAACAACGGCACCCAGGAGGATATGGCGACTGCGATTCACGTGCGTTCGATTGAGGTACTCGACGGCGATGATTTGTCTGAGTTGTTGGTTCAGCTGGCCAACATAGGCCTTTCGCGCTATAAGGCTCCGTCCGTGTGGCCGATTCCGGTCAAGTATCTCAACGAGTGCGCTGCGCGTGAGGGCGCGGTAGAGGATGGCGGTGGCGACAAGTGATGGTGTTGCGCAATTATCGCTCCTAGAACTTTTTGAAATTACGCTTGCATTGTAAAAGGGGAGAACATATACTGCAGCCATAGCACATCAGATGGGGTCTCAAAAAGAGAC
This sequence comes from uncultured Collinsella sp., assembly GCA_902471785.1. Classification (GTDB taxonomy): domain Bacteria; phylum Actinomycetota; class Coriobacteriia; order Coriobacteriales; family Coriobacteriaceae; genus Collinsella. The sequence goes on along the minus strand of CABRLT010000117.1, from coordinate 1,252 downwards.
CAAGCAAACGAGTTTTCAGTTTATGTTGAGAGGTACTTGAGCATGACCAGCAGAATTTTCCCCCTTTACAACGACAATACCGACCATATCGATCTCAATACCATCTACGGTTGCAGTATTGGTTCTAAGGCCGAGAACTACATGTTCGCTCAAGATGATCTAGAGCTTAGCTCCGAAGATTATGAGTACCTGAATGATATTGAGCGCGAGCGGGAGTATGAGCTCGGCATCCGCTGATGGATGTGGGCTTGTCTCCAACTCCTCCGATTTAATTACCCCGTTATCACCTCTTTTTAGCGGGGCATATTGGATCGATTATGTGTCAAACATCAGCTCATCGTGGGAAGGAATCGGCAATGAGCAAGAACGTGAACAAGAACATCAATGGCGGCGCTGCGGGTAAGGCGAAGGCCGCCGGGCGTATGGCGACAGTTGCTGCGGCAACGATCGCCATGACGGGCGGGTCGCTGCTGTCTCCGCTGACTGCGGTGGCGCAGGGTGCGAACGGTGCCGACGCTACTGCGAAGCCGGCTGCGGTGCTGTCTCCGTTGACGAGCGCGGCTGCTGCTAGCGCTGGCGCGGGCACGGTGTCAGCGGTGCAGAAGGTCGCCAACCTGCAGGCTGCGGTCGATGCGGCTCGCGCTAAGGCCGCTGCTGCCAAGGCCGATTTGGATGCGGCCGCCGCTCCTTACGACGCCGCCGCTGCCAACCAGCAGCAGGCTCAGAGCGCCTACGATGCGGCCCGTGGCACAAGCGACGCTGCCGCTTCTGCAGCTTCGGCCGAGCTGGAGCAGCAGATGGGTGCCGCGCAGGACAAGGCCGATGCGGACGTGAAGGCGCTCGAGGACGCTCAAGCTGCACTCGATGCCGCAAAGAGGGATCTGACGGACAAGGGTGAAGCCCTGACCGCTGCCCAGAAGACCGCCGACGATGCCCAGGCTGCGCTCAAGTCCGCGCAGGCCGCTGCTGCCGATGCCACGCCCGAGGCTGTTGCCGCGGCTCAGGCCGCTGCCGAGCAGGCCGCGAGCGAGCTGGAGCAGGCAAAGCAGCAGGCCGCCGACGCGCAGGTCAGGCTTTCGAATGCCCAGGCTGGCGTTGATGCCGCCGCGGCCAAACAGCAGGACGCGCAAGGCAAGCTTTCGGCAGCTCAGCAGGCAAAGGATGCGGCCGATAAGGATGTGAATGCCGCTCAGGCGAGCTATGACGCCGCCAAGGCCGATCTCGACCGTGCCGAGCAGGGTGCCGCGGGCCC
>CABRLT010000116.1 GCA_902471785.1 uncultured Collinsella sp. | reverse complement strand
GCGCGGGCCTCGATCACCGAGGCGAGCTGCTTGCGGACCATGGCGACATAAGCGTCCTCCAAGGTGGAGGAAGCGGACTTAGCGGGAATCTTCATATCGGCGAGATGACCCATCAGTTCCTTGGAGGTCATGCCGAACTCTTTGGCCAGGGTGGACACACGGACTTTTGCCATATGACTTCACCTACCCTTTCTGGCACCTTGGGTGCCTAGAGACTGAACGAGCGTGGGAGACGCGCCGGGACCCGCCCGGCGCGCGCTAGATCAGGTCCTCCGCATCATCGAAGGCGTCGGTGTCGTGGACACCGCAGAATCGGGAGCCGGGACGAGCCTGGTTGCGGCACTGGATGCCGTCCTCGGACACGTACTCGCAGCGGCGGACGTCCTCGTCCTCCTCGTCACCGATCAGGTCGGCGGCGGGCTCCTCGTGAACGGGAACGTTCTTGAGGATGTCGGCGGCAAGCGTCTCGGACTTGATGTCGATGTGCCAGCCGGTCAGGCGCGCGGCGAGGCGGGCGTTCTGGCCCTCCTTGCCGATGGCGAGGGACAACTGGTCGTCGGGCACGATGACGCCGGCGTAGGCCTTCTCCTCGTCGATGAGGACGCGGGTGACCTTAGCGGGCGACAGGGCGTTGGCGACGTAGACGGCAGGATCGGCATCCCACAGGATGACGTCGACGCGCTCGCCACGGAGCTCGCCCACGACAGCGCGGACACGGCTGCCCTTGGGGCCGACGCAGGCGCCCACGGGATCCAAACGGTCGTCGAGCGAGTGAACGGCGACCTTGGAGCGCTGGCCGGGCTCGCGGGCGATCGACTTGATCTGGACGGTGCCCTCATAGATCTCGGGCACCTCCTGCTCAAACAGACGACGCATGAGCTCGGGGTGGGTACGGGAGATGACAATCGGCGGACGGCTGTGCTCGCCACGAACCGGCTGCAGGTTGGAGTTGGGGTCGCGAACGTCGATGATCACGGCCTTGATGTGCTGGTTGTGCAGGTAGCGCTCGCCCATCGGACGCTCGTTGCGCTCGTTCTCGTAACGGCGCTGGTCGAAGTGCGGAAGCTCGGCCTCGACGCCCTCGCGAATCTTGACGATCGTGAAGTCGGGCGTGGACTGCAGCACGGTACCGCTGATGAGGTCACCGATGCGGCCGGAGAACTCCTCGTAGATCTGCTCGCGGGCGGAGTTGCGCACGATGGCGTTGATCTCGGCCTTGGCGTGCTGGGCGGCGATGCGGCTCGTGTTCTTGGGGGTGACGTCGATCTCCTCGAACTCGGTGAAGTTGCCCTCCTCGTCCATGGAATCGTCGATCGGCTCCAGGCGGTAGACGTAGATCTTGCCGGTGGTGCGGTCGATGGTCACCTTGGCGCCCCACTCAAGATGCAGGATCTCGGCATAGCTCTTGGCGAGCGACTGCTCCAGGCGGTCGATCAGGTAGAGCTGGTCGATGTGCTTCTCCTGGCAAAGCTCCATCAGGGCGGACATCATGTCGGATGCTGCCATCTTACTTTCCTTCCTTCGCGGGCTTGAAGTCGTAGGTGGGCTTCAACTTGCACTTTTTAACATCAGAGAAATCGAGGGTAACGGACTCGCCGCCCTCGAGCTCAAGGGTCACGTTCGTCTCGGTGGCGGCGGCAATCTTGCCGGCGTACTTGCGACGACCCTCGGTGGCGGTGGAGGTGAGCTCGCAGTTCTCGCCCACAAAGCGGGCAAAGTCGCACGGGCGGCGTAGCGGGCGCGCCATGCCCGGGCTCGACACCTCGAGCGTATAACTCGAAGAGATGGGGTCGAGCTCCTCAATCACATCGCCGACCCATTTGGTGTTGGCCGTGACGTCGTTGAGCGACAGGCTCTGACCCTCGGCACCCTCGATACGCACGCGCACGCAGGGGGCCTTGGTGGCACCCACGAGCTCGACGTCGACGATGTCGACATCGTGCTGGGGAGCGACGGCCTCGAGCGCGTCGATGATCGCCTGCTCGGTCTTGGTCTTGACCATTGCGGCACCTCCATCCATACAAAAAAGAAGCGGGGCCGAAACCCCACTTCTTTCAATTACAACTTCATTTGCAAGCAAACTATACCAATAGCTGCGGAAACGTGCAAGCACAGTACGAATCTGCAGGTCAGCGTGCGCACAGCTTCTCCACAAGAATAGGACAATTGACCGCAGACATCAGGGCAGGTACATGAAAAACGAGGGACGACCCAACCGGATCGCCCCTCGTCTTTTATGCGTCAGTTAAGCGCGCAATGCTTACTTGACCACCAGGTTGACCAGCTTGCCAGGCACGCAGATGGCCTTGACGACCGTCTTGCCCTCAAGCCACTTGGCGACGGCGGCCTCGGCGGCAGCCTGCATATCCTCATTAGAGGCATCGCGGGCAACGTCGACACGACCGCGGACCTTACCGAGCACCTGGACCACGATCTGCACCGTGTCCTCAACGGACTCGGCCAGGTCGAACTCGGGCCAGGCGGCGGTGTAGGCGTTGCCCTCGCAGCCGAGGGCCTCGTGCCACAGCTCGTCGGCCCAGAACGGGCAGATGGGCGCCAGGACGCTCACGATATCCTTAGCCACGCCATAGCACAGCGCCTTGTCGCGCGCGGTACCCTCGGTGGCGTTGAGGTAGGCGCTCGCCGCGTTGACGAGCTCCATGACGGCCGAGATCGCGGTGTTGAACTGGCCGCGGTCAAAGTCCTCGGTGCACTTGGCGATGGTGCGGTGACGCTCGCGATAGAGCTTCATCGCAACCTCGTCGAGCGCGGACTTGTCGAAGGCCACGTTGGCGTCGCCGGACTGGACGAGCTGCCAAACGATACGCCAGGCGCGCTTGATGAAGCGGTTGGCGCCCTCAACGGCCTTGGGATCCCAGTCGAAGTCCTTCTCGGGCGGGGCGATAAACAGGATCGCCAAACGCATGGTGTCGGCGCCGTAGGGCTCGATGACCGAGCTCGGGGGCACGACATTGCCCTTGGACTTGGACATGGTGTCGCCGTTCTCGTCCTTGACCATGCCCTGGCACAGCAGGTTGGTGAAGGGCTCGTCCACGCTCAGCAGGCCCAGGTCGCGCAGTGCCTTGGTAAAGAAGCGGCTGTAGAGCAGGTGCAGAATAGCGTGCTCGATGCCGCCGATGTAGTTATCGACGGGCATCCAACGGTCGGCGGTCTCACGGGAGAAGGGCAGCTCGGTGTTGTGCGGATCGGTATAGCGCAGGTAATACCAGCTGGAGCAGGTGAAGGTGTCCATGGTATCGGTCTCGCGCTTGGCCGGGCGACCGCAGACCGGGCAGGTGGTCTCGTAGAACTCCTTGCACTCGGCGAGAGTCTCGCCGGCGCCCAGGTCCAGGTTCTCGGGCAGCGTCACCGGCAGCTGATCCTCGGGCACGGGCACGATACCGCAGTGCTCGCAGTGAATGGCCGGGATGGGGTTGCCCCAATAGCGCTGACGGGAAATGAGCCAGTCGCGCAGACGGAACTCGACCTTGCGACGACCGCAGCCCATGGCCTCGAGGTCGGCCACGATCGCAGCCTCGCCCTCGGAGTGCTTACCGCCGCGCATGCCGGTGTACTTGCCGGACTGGACGAGCGTGCCCTCGGCAGCGTGGGCGCAATCCCAGTCGACGGTCTCGGCATGGAAGGTATCGATGGTCTCGCCGCTGGCCTCGACGGCAGCGCGATCGTCATCGTCCAGGATGATCGGTACGATCGGCAGGTCGTACTTGCGGGCGAACTCAAAATCGCGCTGGTCGCCGCAGGGAACGGCCATGACGGCGCCGGTGCCGTAGTCGGCAACGACATAATCGGCAACCCACACGGGAACCTTCTCGCCGTTGACGGGGTTCACCACGTAGCGGCCCGTAAAGGCACCGTGCTTCTCGAGGGTGCCCTGGGCACGCTCGACAGCAGAGATATGCTTGGAGTCCTCGACGATCTTAGTGACGGCCTCCTCGTACTCCGTGCCCTCGACGAGCTCGTGAAGACGGGCGTACTCAGGAGCCAGGACAAAGAAGGACACACCAAAGAGCGTATCGGCACGCGTGGTGAAGACGGTGATCTTACCCTCGTCGCCCTCGATGGGCTCGCCATCCTGGTCGCAAAGGGTAAAGTCAACCTCGGCGCCCTCGGAGCGACCGATCCAGTTGGCCTGCATCTGCTTGACGCGCTCGGGCCAGCCGGGGAGCTTCTCCAGGTCGTCGAGCAGCTCCTGGGAGTACTCGGTAATCTTGAAGTACCACTGCTCAAGGTCGCGCTTCTCGGGCTCGGTGCCGCAGCGCCAGCACTTGCCCTCGGTGACCTGCTCGTTGGCCAGAACGGTCTTGCAGTTAGGGCACCAGTTGACCGGGTTCTTCTTGCGGTAGACCAGGCCCTTTTCCCACAGCTTCTCAAAGATCCACTGACCCCAGCGGTAGTAGTCAGGGCTGCAGGTCTTGACCATGCGATCCAGATCGTAGGAGAAGCCCATGCGCTTCATCGTGGCGAGCGCCTGGTCCATGTTCTTATACGTCCAGGCGGCAGCTTGCGTGTTGTGCTTGATGGCGGCGTTCTCGGCAGGCAGGCCAAAGGCGTCAAAGCCGATGGGGTGCAGCACGTCGTAGCCGCGCATGCGGGCCTGACGGGCCATGGCATCGCCGATGGTATAGTTGCGCGCGTGGCCCATGTGCAGGTCGCCCGACGGATACGGGAACATCTCGAGCACATACTTCTTGGGCTTGCTCTCGTCGGTGTCGACGGCAAAGAGGTTGGAGTCCTCCCAGGCCTTCATCCACTTGGACTCAATGGCCTGCGCGTCGTAGGCAGGGATCTCGTCCTTATGATCTGTGCAATCGCACATATCAGCTCCTTTAATCTTAGCTGGGGTCGGGCGGCTTGGCTTTATTCGCTACTGCGGACAGTCCTGCGCAAGACGAAGAGCACATTAAGTGCTCTTCTTTGCGTGCGGAACTTGTAGCGAACAAAGCCAAGCCGCCCGACCCTAAGGTTAACTTGACTGATGATAGCAAATACGACAA
>CABRLT010000115.1 GCA_902471785.1 uncultured Collinsella sp. | reverse complement strand
TGGCGCTCGAGGATACAGGGGCCGCCGAGGACACGGGTTGCGGGTCCGCAGATACCGCAGCCCGTGCAGATGGAGAATGCTCCTCATGTTGAGGAGCCGGCGTGCCACCTCCATCCAGGACATAGTCGACGGTGCGGCGACCGAAGACTGCGTTGACTGTCGGCAGGACCACCGACTGCGTGTCGGCGCGACCGAGCATCTTGATGGCAAAGGTCGAGCCCGCGGGGAACGAGACCGTGAGCTTGGAGCCGTCGTCGGCCGTGGCGCGGGCGTTGAGCAAAAGGCCTGCATAGGAAGCCTGACGAGCCTTGACGCGCTCGACGACCTCGGCCCATTTGCGCTGGAGCTCGCCGGCGTCCTCGACCGCGGGGGTCTCGGCAGCACCGGCAGTGGCAACCTGGGCGGCGTTGTTGGGCCTGGACACCGGCACGGTCGATGCAGCGGGCGCGGGAGCCGGAGCCTCAACGGGTTGAGGTGCAGGCGTTACAGGTTTGGGCGCGGGAGCCGGAGCCGCGGACTTGGGCGCAGACTGGGCAGCCGGAACAGCAGCACCACGGTCCCAAGGCATACCGCCCTGGCGCGCGGACGTAGCAGCGGGGACAGCGGATGCCGCCGGAACGGCGGCATTGGCAACCATGGCCTCCAAGCGAGCCACGCGCTCGGCCAATGCCTCAATCGTTAAATCAGCCTCGGGACGCGCCAGACGCGTGCAGGCAATCTCGAGCACCAGGCGCACATCGCTCGCGCCCCTCATCTCCAGTGCGGCATCGTCGAGCACCGTCAGCACACGGGCCAGGCGGTCGGCAGGATGCTCGCCAAAGGCAGCGGCCTCGGCAGCAAGCGCCTCGGCCTGCTCGGCACCGCCCTCAAACAACTCAGCACGGGCACCGGCAACGCAGGCAACATACACGTCGCGCACGTGCGCCACCAGGTCGCGCGTCAGCTCCAGCAGGTCGTTTCCTTCCTCGACCTGTGCACGGATCAGTCCATAGAGCTCGGCGACATCACGCTCGGCGATGGCGCGGGCAAACTCGCCCAGGATCTGGTCCGAAACCTCGCCCAAAAGCGAGCGGGCGTCGTCCGCATGCACAGAACCGTTGCCAAAGACGCTCAGTTGCTCCAGCGTGGACAACGCGTCGCGCATGCCGCCCTTGGCATGGCGCGCCACGATAGCCAGCGCCTCGTCGTCGTAATCGAAGCCCTCCTGCTCGCACACGTATGCCAGGCGATGCTCAATATCCTCGTTGCCGATACGATGGAAATCGAAGCGCTGGCAGCGCGAGAGGATGGTCTCCAGAATCTTTTGCGGGTCGGTGGTGCACAGCACAAAGATCACGTGTGCCGGCGGCTCCTCAAGCGTCTTGAGCAGCGCGTTGAACGCCGCCGTCGTGAGCATGTGGACCTCGTCGATGATATAGATCTTGTACTTGCCGCGCACCGGGGCAAAGTTGACGGAGTTGATGATTTCCTCGCGCACATTGTCCACGCCCGTGCGGGAGGCGGCATCGAGCTCGTAGACATCGGGGTGGTTACCCTCGGCGATGAGCTCGCACTCCTCGCAAGTACCGTCGGGCATGCAGCCGCTTGCACCCTCGGCGCGCGCCGCCTCGGCATTGCGGCACAGCAGCGCCTTGGCCAGAATGCGCGCCATGGTGGTCTTGCCCGTGCCGCGCGGTCCGCAGAACAGGTAGGCGTGGGACAGGCGCCCCTCGGTGATGGCGTGCTCGAGCGTCGAGACGATATGCTGCTGGCCCACCACGGAGTCGAAGGTGAGCGGGCGATACTTTCGGTACAACGATTCCATGGGTGCTCCCCCGGGTATACTGAGTCTTGTTGCCGCGACGGCCATGCGGTCGCACGGCATACTGCATTCATAATAACCCGTACGGCGAGCCCGCCGCGATAGGAGTCCAAAGAGCATGGCAGACGCAGAGAGCAACCTCGTTCCCTCCGAAGCAGCCGACCAGGTCGAGGTCGCGCTCGAGGAGCAGGCCGCAGCCGACGACGGCATCCTGTACCTCAACGAGTACCAGTACGAAAACGACCTAGTCACCGACTTCGCACGCCTGGTCGCCTCGCCCAGGCGTCGCGGCTCGCTGTATGTCGCCGCCGCGATTGCCGCGCTCATCGGCATCGGCATGCTGGTGGCCGGCGGCAGCTGGATCAAGTTTGGCGTCGTCTTGATCGTATTCGGCGCCTTTTTGGCCTGGTGGAGCAAAAACCTGCACCACACCCTCGCCCGCGACTTTATCGACGCCGTTGAGGCCGACGAGTCCATGGGTGGCCGCTATCGCCGCGTCGCCGCCAACGAGGACGGCCTGATGGTTTGGGGCAAGAGCGGCAAGTCGCAGTTCTTCCCGTTTGAAAAGCTCGACCACGTGCTCGACGGCGAGCGTATCTTTGTGGCCATGTTCGCCGACCAGGGCGTGACGATCCCTAAGGACACCTTTGTCCGCGGCGATGCCGAGCAGTTCGGTCCCTTCCTCAAGGCGCGCATCAACAAAAAACTCCGCATCGAGACCAAGAAGAAGAAAATGAAGGCCGAGAAGGCCGCCGCCGAGGCCAAGCAGGGTGACAAGCCCCAGGAGACCAAGGGCAAGCAGCGCAAGCAGAAGAAGAACAAGAAGAAGCGCTAAGGTCAAGCCAGACAGGCAGCCTCGCATCCCGCTATCCTCCCCATGCACCCGAGCGTGCTACACTAGCAGCATCTATGCCACCGCGAACGGCTCGGCTCCGCGCCCGCCACTCGCAAACGAACTTTAAACGCACGAGGGTTGGCCATGCCGCTTTTCTCGCAACATACCGCCCGGTTCTCGCCGGACGTTCCCTTGGAGGGCACCAGCTCTCGCGAGCTGCTCAAGCGGTACCAGCCGCTCGAGACACTTGCGACCGGCGGTTTTGGCTCCATCGAGATCTGCCGCGACACGCACCTGCGCCGCCGCGTCGCCATTAAGCGCATCCCCCTTATTAACGGTGTCGGCATGCCCGCCAGCGACATCATGGATGTCCTGCGCGAGGCGCACACTGCCGCCATGCTTCAACATCCCAACATCGTGCAGGTCATCGACTTTACGCACGACACAGCCTATGCCTACCTAGTTATGGAATATGTCGATGGCATGTCGCTGGCCGAGTTTTTGCACCGCGTGGACGGTCACTCACTTACCTTTGACGAGGCCGCGGCCATTGCCGATGCCCTAGGCCAGGCGCTCACCTTCGCCCATAGTAATGGCGTACTCCACCTGGACATTAAGCCCGCCAACGTGCTCATCGACCACTCGGGCAATGTAAAGCTCACCGACTTTGGCATGGCGCGACTGTCGTCCGCCGGTGGCTTTGGCGGCTCGCGCGGCGGCACCATCGGCTACATGCCGCCCGAGCAGCTCGATATCGAGACCGGCACGGTCGATGAGCGCGCCGATGTCTTTGCCCTCGCCTGTGTAATCTATGAGGGCCTGTGCGGCAGCGCTCCCTTTATGGCGGCCACGCCCGCCGACTCGCTCGACCGCATCATCGGCGGCGCCACCTATCCCAGCGAGCTGATACCACACTTTCCCCCGGGAGCCGAGGCCGCGCTCATGAGCGCGCTCTCCCCCATGCCGCAGGACCGCCCCAGCAGCGTCGAGACATTTTGCGACCAGCTCCTTGCCGGTCTGGGCAGCGTGCGCGAAGGCCGTCGCAGCCTGGAGCAAATGGTTGGCGAACTTTCGGATGACGAGCAGGAGCTCGACGATATCGAGCCGTCGCACTACGAGGACGACGCCATCGAGGTCGACCCCGCACTCGGCTGGGCGGGCACGCGCTGGAGCCATGCGCGCGACTACACCATGCGCACTATCTCGGCGCTAACGTGCGGCACCTTTAGCTTTTTGCTGATGCAAACGGCCGGGGTCGCGGCGCTTCCCGGCCTGGTCATTGCGGCCATTGCGATCGGAGCGGCGGCTGGCCTGGCCCCCCAGATTGGCTCGGCCATCTCGGCTGTGGGCTTTTTGGTGCTCATGGCCAACGCCACCATGCAGGCACAGGGCATCCTGTCGATGCTGCCCGTCGCGGTGATCTTTGCCGCCGCCATGTCCGGTTGGTGGATCGCCTGGGGTCGCACCGAGACTGCCGCGAGCGCCACGCTCACCTGTGCACTCGCGCTTGGCTGTCTGACCGGCAATACCTTCCTGGCAGCTGGGGTCGCCGGCGGCGTCGCGTCATTTTGGCTCGGCCCGGCAAGCGCCGCCGCGGCAACGGGCATGGGCGCGCTTTTTGCCCGTCTGGCCACGGTCGCGCTTTCAGCCGGAGGCGTACTGGGGCTCGGTAACGTTGCCGCAGCGCTGGGAGACCCGCTCCTTTGGGCTGCCTTTGTGCTGGTCGCGGCAACTGCCGCAGCGTCATCTGCGCTGCTCAATACCCATGCCAAGCGTGCCGATCAGGGCTCAAACCTTGTCGCAATCGCCGCCATCGCTGTCACCGGCATCGGCTGCGCAGCGGCGTCCTGTCTTGCACACCATATGGAAATTGCCAGCCTTGCAGCCGCGGTCGTCGCCAAGGCGGCGGTTGCGGGAACCCTATCCTCTATAATCGTTGGGATATGCCTATATTTGCTCGGATACCAAAGAACCTATACGGAGAGTGATCTTTCGTGAACTTCCTGAACATCTTCGAGGACCACGTGGCCGGCATCTTCGGTGCCACCCGTGCCCCGTTCTCCTTTAAGAAGCTTGCCAAGCAGGCCGCTCGCGACATGGAGGATCAGACTCTGGTGATCAACGGCGTCAACACGGCGCCGGCACTCTATACCATCCTTATCGCCGCCGACGACGATCCCATGCTCGCCCCGTTCTACCCCGAGCTTTCGCGCGAGGTCCGCGAGTTTGTGAAGGCGCAGGCCGAAAAGCGCCGCTATGTCTTTGTCGGCGAGCCCCTCGTGCGCTTTATGATCGATCCGCAGCTGCGCGCCGGCAAGTTCTCGGTCTTTGTCGAGAACGTCGATGCCCCCACGCTCGGCCGCCTGTACGAGGAAGAGCG
>CABRLT010000114.1 GCA_902471785.1 uncultured Collinsella sp. | reverse complement strand
CGGACTGTTTTTCGGCTTTTATGGCCCATGTAGTCCGTATTTCACCGCAACTATTTGTAAGGTTGGATTTTGATGCCGTTGGGAGGGTCGTAGCGACCGTCTACCGAGAGTGGAAATGTTTTTTGAAGCTCTGACCTGCGGCGTCAAGCTTTTGGTCAGCTTTTGGCAAGGCCTGCGAACGGAAGCATGCGATAGCGTAATGGTATTCTCTCCGCCGTGATGGTTATGGGGTTGGCCATGCTCGATAAAGGCAAACATTTTCCGCAGTCATATGCAAGGATGCTATTCTCGGCCGTTGGAATTCATCAAGATGGACAGCTGCTTATAACAATTGATCCTTGGGATGAACGCCGCGCGCGTGAGCTTATGCAGGAAGAGCTCATGCTTCGTCTTTACAACCACGTGTATGCGGATCCGGTCTATTGGAATAATCTTGGGGTTGAAGATCGTATCTTTCAGCTGGCATCCGCTATTGCGGTCGTTGAACCGGATGCTGTGTTCTGCGGAGCGACAGCAGCGCTGCTCTACGGCATCGGCTCGGCGTATACGCTTCTGGATAAAGTGCAAGTGCTGCTGCCACGGTCTACAAGGCGTGATACGTATGAGTTCGTTGAATACAAGCGCTGGCGCCCGGGCGAAGTGTGGCGGCTTGGTCTGTTTACACTGACGGATCCGTGTCGAACGGTTGTTGATATCGCGCGATCGAGCGCCTTTCGCTATGCGCTGGGTTATGTCGATGGCTTGGCCCGTGAGTACGATGTCGAGCGCGAAGAGCTGCGAGCATATGCGCAGGCAAATTGTCGAGGGCTGCATGGCATCGCGCGTGCTTTTGACGTTTTTGATTATATGGATGGCAGGTCAGGCAATGGCGGTGAGTCTGAGGCGAGAGCAGCGATGATTCTCGCTGGGGTTGCCGCGCCCGAGCTTCAAGTTGAGATAACGCGGCCGGGAAACGCTGGCTATTATCTAGCAGATTATGGCTGGCAGATGCCAGACGGCTCATGGACGCTGGCAGAGCTGCATGGGCTGGGCAAGTTTGAAGACGAGGCTCAAAATAATGCAGAGCGGGCGGCGGCAAAAACGTATCGAGCGGCCCTCATGCGCGACGCGAACCTTCGCGCCATGGGCCACAACATCATTCATTTCAAACTCTCGGACACCTACGACGTAGAATCGTTCGGTGCCATGATGCGCGGTTACGGCATTCCGACAACAAAACCCTACGCCGAATCCCGATAGAGAAATCGTTCGCGGTCCACCTTCAATAAGTTGCGGTGAAATACGGACTGTTGAGGCCTTTAAAGGCATGAAACAGTCCGTATTTCACCGCAACTTAGGAGGGGATGGGGTTAGTGGCGGGGGCGGTGGCGGAGTTTGTCGATGGTGGAGTCGGTGCTTCGGCTGCGGGCTTCGGCGGCGCGGTCGCGGGCGTCGGCGGCGGTTTGGCGCTGGCGGCGGTAGTCGATCATGCCTTGGATGATGGGCCTGCCAAAGCTCACGACATCATCGTTGTAGATGGCGGTTCGGGCTGCGAGGAGGCAGTCGGTAAAGTCCATATGGGTCTTGCCAAAGAGTTTGACGGCAAGGGCGACAACGGTGGGCTCGTCGACCATGACGTCATCGAGCAACCTCTTCATGGCCGCAGTAATCTCAACGCGGGGAACCTTATAGACGTCGCGCAGTGTGACCACGACGCGCGTGATGATTTCGGGGTAGACGCGAGCGGTGCGCGTGGCGATGACCTTGGCGGCGCGCGGTGACAGAACCTCGTCGTCGTCAAGCAGGTAGCGCAGGATGACGGTCTCGTCGATGATGGTGCTACTCATGGATATCTACTTCCTCGGGACCCAAAATCGAATCGTCGCTTTCTGTGGCAAGGTACTCAATCCAGGCATTGCGCTCTTCGGAGCGGCGATTGGGGTCACCATATGCTTTGAGCGATCCATAGGCGGCGGTGCCGTTCTTTGAGCGCACGGCGACCGGCTGAAAGGGGAGCTTGCGCATCAAAATGCTTTGCGCGACAAATAAGCGGACAGCCTCGGCGAGCGATGTGCCCATGGCATCGTAGAGATGCTCGGCATGCTGCTTGTCTTCCTCGCGAATGCGCACCTGCAGGATGGCTCTTTTTTGAGTCGATGACATCACTGGCCCCCTTAATGAGCGTGCAATATAGTCGGTCAAATGCGGCATGTGCCGATACTTGAGCATCTTATAACGATTACTTTATTTCACTCAAGTTGATAACCATAAACACGAATACAAGCGTAGTACATCCAAAATGAGAGCGCATAAAAATCTCTGAGGCGTACGCATGTAATACACTCACCTTTATAGCTTCTAGAGAATAATTCCAACCTGCCAAAACCCCTGCAATACACCCGTATTGCAGGGCCTATGCTCAAGTTTGCCACCTGCAACTGCGTATATTTAGCCTGTATATCGTTGGAGGAACTCTATCGAAGTGCCTGTTTCGCCGCATGCACTCGATACGCCGATGCCGGACCACGGGCGGTCCGGGGCAACGTCGACAGGGTCTCTCCGGCATGGGATTCAGGAGGGAGTGAACAACATGGGCAATAAACGAGTCGTGGCTGATTCTTCACGCTGCATTGGGTGCCAAACCTGTATGGCGGCGTGCATCGAGGCGCACGATATTCCCGGCAACATTGCCGCACCTCGCTTGCGCGTAACGCGCACCTACGAGATTTCCGCGCCGGTGGCATGTCACCACTGCGAGGACGCTCCGTGCGCCAAGGCCTGCCCCACGGGCGCCTTGTTCTTTGATCCAAAGAACCATCGCATCGGCGTCAACGAGGACAACTGCATCGGCTGCAAGAGCTGCGTCATGGCATGCCCCTTTGGCGCCGTGAGCGTGGCGACCACGCAGGTCCCCGTCTTGATGGGTGACGTTCGCGTGGGTTCGCAGACTAAGAGCTTCGTGCTCAAGTGCGACCTGTGCGTGGACCGTCCCGGCGGTCCGGCGTGTGCCGAGGCGTGTCCGACCAAGGGCCTCACCCTGGTAGACGAGGAGCGTCTGGCAGAACTGACTGCCGAGCGTGCCCGCGCCACCATCGAAAACGAGGCGTAAGCGTCGGGCGACAGGCCCAATGATTGTCAAATAAGTACCGAGTATTCGGTAGCAGAGAAAGGAAGGAGGGTGTCATGGAGAAGCATAAAGTGATTTGCCCGTACTGCGGCGCCGGTTGCCAGTTTAACCTCTTGGTCCAAAACGGCCAGGTCGTGGGTACCGAACCGCTCAACGGCATCACCAACCAGAGCGAGCTGTGCCTTAAGGGCATGAGCGGCTACGACTTCATCAACGACACCAAGATCTTGACTCCCCGCGTACTGCACCCGATGATCCGCCGCACCAAGGGCGCGGATCTTGAGCGCGTAAGCTGGGACGAGGCACTGGATTTCACCGCATCTAAGATGCAGGCCATAATTGACGAATATGGTCCTAACGCTGTCATGACCACCGGCTCTTCGCGAGGCGGCGGCAATGAGGCGAACTACGTCATGCAGAAGTTTACGCGTGCGTGCATCGGCACCCACAGCGTAGACAACTGCGCCCGTACTTGACACGGCCCTACTGTCCTCGGTCTGATGGACACGGTTGGTTCAGGTTGCATGTCATGCTCCATCCCCGGTATGGAGGATGCGGGCTGCATTTTCCTCTTCGGCTATAACCCTGCCGATTCGCACCCCATCGTCGCAAGGCGTATCGTGCGAGCCAAAGAAAAGGGTTGCAAGATCATCGTCGCCGACCCGCGCCATATCGAAACCGCGCGTATCGCCGATCTCTACCTTCCGATCAAGAACGGTTGCAACGTTGCGTTCCTCAACGCCTTTGCCAACTGCTTGGTCAACGATGGCCTCTACGACAAGGAATTCGTCGCCGAGCACACGAACGGCTTTGACGAGTGGTGGGAGACCATCAAGAACTACACTCCCGAATCCGTACAGGACATCACGGGTGTCGAGCCCGCGTTGATCCACCAAGCTGCCGAGATGTACGCCACGGCGAAGCCCTCTGCCATCATTGGCTGGGGCATGGGCGTATGCCAGCAGAAGCAGAACCTGAAGACGGTGCACACCATCGCCTCCATCGCCTGCGTTGCCGGTCAGATCGGCAAACCCAACTCCGGCCTCGCGCCCGTGCGTGGCCAGAATAACGTCCAGGGCTCCTGCGATATGGGCATGCTGCCCAACCTGTACCCTGGCTACCAGAAAGTCACCGACCCCGCAGTGCGTGCCAAGTTTGCCAAGGCTTGGGGCGTGCCCGAGGAAAAGCTCCCGCTCGAGGAGGGCTACAAGCTCACCGACCTGGGCCACCTGGTCGACGAGGGCAAGGTGCACTGCTTCTACAACTACGGCGAGGACCCGGTGCAGACCGAGCCCGATTCGGCCGGTATGCGCAAGACGCTCTCCGAGCTGGATCTGTTCATTTGTCAGGACATCTTTATGACGCAGACGACCATGCTCGCCGACGTCATCCTGCCTGCCACCTCTTGGGGCGAGCACGAGGGTGTCTTTACCGCATCCGACCGTAGCTTCCAGCACTTTGACGCGGCCGTTCCGCCCAAGGGCGAGTGCCGTCACGACTGGGAGATCTTCGCGGACCTGTCCACGCGTATGGGCTATCCCATGCACTACGACAACACCGAGCAGATCTGGAACGAGTGCATTAGCCTGTGCCCCAACTTTGTGGGCGCGACCTACGAGAAGATGGCTCCCGAGGGCGGCTACGCCCAGTGGCCCGTCAAGAGCACCGATGTGAACGACCACGGTACGCCCGACATGTTCGCTGGTGGCAAGTTCACCACCAAGGACGGCCGCGCCAACCTGATGGCGCACGACTGGGAGGCGCCCTCCGAGCTTCCCGACGATGAGTACCCGCTCATCCTGTGCACCGTCCGCGAGGTCGGCCACTACAGCTGCCGTTCGATGACCGGCAACTGCAAGACGCTGGCGCTGCTCGCCGACGAGCCCGGTTTTGTCCGCATGAATCCCGCGGACGCCCAGGCGCGCGGTATCAAGAACGGCGACA